>NZ_JBHVQU010000256.1:0-4825 GCF_042886655.1 Peribacillus sp. NPDC058002
GGTAATATTTAATAAGTTAAAATCTTTTTCATCAGATAAGGTTTTTCTTAAATCATCGATATAATCAGCAAATTGATCAATCGGAACGAAGTATTCCTGCAGCACTTCAGTTTTGGTGGGGTTGCTGTAATCCATAAAGGCTGAGTCCGACCGCATCACATTATTCCTCGAAACCAAGTTACCATCAATATTGGCCCTGTAGGTTTTTTGAGTTTCCCAAAACCTTACTTTACCCCAGTCATTATAACGTGAGAGACCTAGAAAGAATTTAGGCACGGCAATGATTGTTTCCCGTTTGAGAGTATTGTAGTTAGATAGCTGTGTTTGGTCATTTGCCCTATAATAATCTGTTACATACATTTCATCCAAATAAGAGCCAGGGGCCACAGATATTCTTGCAAGATGCATTTTAACATCATCGTTTTGAAGAACTTCTCTTTTAAAGTACGAAGTATATTCATCATAATGGAGTGATTTAGTTTTAATTTTATAAAGTTCGTCATCGGTAAGGTGGAGTGTTACATCTAGTATTACTCCAAATAAACCATACCCGCCAATAACCAAATGGAAGAGCTCCGAATTTTCTTCGCGGCTCACTGTAAGGATTTGGCCTTTTGAGTTAAGCAACCTAAAAGATTCCACGGTTTCTATCAAGGCATGATGACGGATATCGCGTCCATGGACATTAACGCTCAAAGAACCCCCGATGGTAAAAATGTTTTGAGATTGACTGACCTTCAGTGCAAGTCCATATGGGTTGATATATTCCTGAAGAGCAGCCCAGGTTGCTCCGCTTTGGACCGTGATTCGTTTTTCTTTTACATCCAAATCAAGTATTTTATCATAGTGCTTCATATCGAGCAGGATCCCATTTGGATATAATGTTTGACCTCCTTGGCTATGTTGCATTCCGGCAATGGAAATGGGATCATCGTTTTTTTCTGCATCCAAAACGACCATTTTGATTGCTTTTTCACTATCTTCTGCCTTTATCGCTTTCATTTTAACTGGCATCAGACGGCTGATATCTTCTGCAATGGGGTGGTGAAGCTTGAAATTAAAAGCCTGCAGTGATAATCCAAATAATAGTGCATATAGGATGATAAAGAAAAATTGTTTCATGATATCTGGCTTTCGACTCCTCGTTTAATATGTCTGACACTCAATTGAAATAATGCAGATGTATGAACTTATAGATTAATGGAGTTACCATGACCATACAGTGTGTTTGAAAATGAATCTTTTTGATTTATGTATTAGTTCTTAGTTTTTCAGCCCATCAATGATTGTTTTGGTTAGCGGTATGGATAGCGATTCCAAGCTTGTTCTGAGTTATTTAATCCCCAATGATAGATGATCCCCATCAGACTAAGGGTGATAAGTTGTGAAATGTCTTTTCTCCCAAAGCTATTTCTTTCTGGGTTCAATCATAATAACCTCCACATGATAATTGACAGAATATTCCTGCGTGGTTTAATATCAGACTACAGTCTAGTTAAATGATTGGTGGTCTATTTAATCTAACGTAGATCATCAATAATCACAACGCTTTCTTAATTTCATTTCGTATATTTGGAAAGCGCTTACAAAAATGTTGTTGGATTCAGTATATGTAAAACGGAGGGAAGTGGTATAAGGATAAATTGATGGTTCTAGGAATTCGGGAAGCAGGAATAGAGATGTGAGGTAACGGATTGTTTTTTGGGAGATAGTAGCATGAAAAGGGAGGAAATAATCATGAATCATTCCAGTGGTGAAATAGAGAAAAGAACGATCAGTAAAACGATGAAACGCATTCTTCCATTTATCTTGCTCCTTTACATCATTGCATACTTGGACAGGGTCAATTTAGGCTATGCTGCTTTACAAATGAATGCAGAATTAGCCTTATCAGCTGAAGTTTTTGGATTGCTTTCTGGCATTTTTTTTATAGGTTATTTCTTCTTTGAAGTTCCAAGCAACATGATCATGCAAAAAGTGGGAGCTCGGATATGGATTGCCCGCATAATGATTTCGTGGGGACTCGTGGTAATATTGACAGGTTTTGCGCAAACAACTATGCACTTATATATTCTCCGTTTTTTATTAGGTGTCGCCGAAGCTGGTTTTTTTCCGGGTATAATTTTGTATTTAACTTATTGGTTCAGGGCCCGCGAAAGAGGAAGGGCCACAGCGGTTTTACTATTAGCCCTGCCGATTGGCGGATTGATTGGTGCGCCTGCATCGACATGGATTCTTGACAATATCTCCTGGTTGGGTATGGCAGGGTGGAGATGGATGTTCATCCTTGAAGGCATTCCGGCCATTATTATTGGAATCATTGTTGTTTTCTATTTAACTAATAGACCGGCCAACGCTAAATGGTTATCTAAGGAAGAAAGTGATTGGCTTGAAGGGGAATTGAGTGCGGAAAGAAAAGTTAGCTCGAGTATAAATAAAGTTACTAAGCTTGATATGCTGAAAGATTCGAAAATCTGGAAGTTGGCCCTTTTTTATTTCGCAGGGTACACATCAATCTATGGATTATCATTCTGGATGCCGACCATCATAAAATCTTTATCGGAAAATGCCACAACCAATTTGGAAATTGGGTGGTTAGCGATGATTCCATCGTTAGTCGGTATACCTGCCATTATGTTTGTAGGCTGGAATTCAGATCGGACCAATGAACATAAATCACACTTGCTCGTTTGCCTCATGATAGCAGTTGTCGGATTTATCGGGTGCGGTTTTTCAAATAGTGTCTTTATGATGGTGCTTATGTTAACCATTACATCTTTCGGGTTATACGGGTTCAGTGGATGCTTCTTTGCCTATATGACATTTTTCTTCACTGAGTCCACTGCGCCAGTTGGAATAGCCATAGTCAATTCATTTGCGGCGTTAGGCGGTTTTGTAGGACCGATGATTCTTGGAACCGTTGCATTCACTCAAGGGATGTTTATTTTATCCGGATTACTTGTGATGGGTGTCATCACCCTATTATCATTAAAATTGACAAGTGCTTCAGATGAAAACATCGTAAAAGAAGTTGAAGTCAATATTAATGAATTTTAAAGGTCGTAAATGTATGGAAGATTAAAAGTGACTATAAACGAAACATCATTGGAAATCATAAGGTTTCCATGATGTTTTTTATATTTTCATATAGGAAGTACATATATATGGGATGAAAATACCGGTTGAGCATGTCAAAATTCAATCTAAATCTAATGTTCTCCCCAATAAGGCTTGTTTGTGGTTTTCGGCGGGATTAGAATGGAGATGAGTTATAAGTGCTTTCGAAAAGATAAGGGAGTCCTTTTCTTTTCATGTACTGACTTCAATTTATTCATTACAGGAATAACAGCGGAAATGAGGTGATGATGTGGAAATTCATTTGGTGGCGAAAGATGAGATTGAGGCTCAAGGAATTCGTTGGATAGTGGAGTCCCACCTAACGGGAGTTAGACTGATCTTATGGAAAACGATTGAAGAATTTGAAAAGGGCATGCCCAATCAGCAACCGGAATTCGTTATTTTGGATATGGATATTTGGACGGATGAAAGTGAGGCAATGGGTGTTTCGTTAAAGCGGAGGGGAATTCGATGGTTAGGCATTTCCTCTGAGCGAATCTTTCAAACGGCTTATCGAGCCTTACGCTTTCGTGCTGAAGATGTTTTATTCCGTCCTTTTTCTTCGGCGGATTTGGTAAAACATATCCAACAATTGCGTTTTCAATTGAGAAATGGCCCAGATCTTCTTTCGACAAACACAATGGATGATGGGCATGCTCTGGATATTGGATATCCGGATTTCTTTTTGACAGACCGGGGGCATGAAAGTCGAATAACCATGGTCGCTTTTTTGACACCTGATAACAGGACCCTTCCTTTAGTTTATGATGAACTGCAACGATATTCTTTTACTGGGAAGAATCAAATCTTCGCCTTATCGGATTTTATTTTATGTGTCCAGGAAATAAAGGAAAATGAGGGATATAAGGAAGAGTACCAAGCGTTCCTTGCTCATTGGAAAGAAAGAATGGATGAGCCCCTTGCCATCATAATAAAAGCGGCAACTGCAAATGAGTCTTTAAAAAGGATGTATCAGCAAACACGTGAATTTACGAGACAAATCTTTTTCGATGGATATGATATCATTTTAGCCGAAAGTCAACAGACTTCTCCTCAAGAGATGGACCCATTCCTCACTCCTCTTGAACAAAGACTTTGGATAGAAATGCTCGAAAGGCGGGATGCGAAAGCCATCAGGAACTGGATTGAGCGTGAATTCCTTACTTTTGAACGACCATACCCCGACCCGGAAATCGTTCGTATCCGCCTTACAAGTGTACTCGCACAGATTCGTAGGCATATGAAATCATACAACTTGCAAAATGCTTCTCTAGAAGCAATATATTATGATGTATTTCAGCAAATTGTACATAAACCTGTCATCCATCAAATAGTAAAAGAGCTGCATGCGTTCACCACCCATATGCTTCTGCAGGATCATGGACAATTACAGGAAGGGGCACGCACACTTAGCGAAAAAGCAAGGGAGCTGATCGAGTCCAACTATTGGGACGCCCAGTGGAATCTAGCGAGTTGTGCAGATACTCTGCGTATCAATAAAAGCACACTCAGCCGTCGTTTTGCGGCAGAATCCGGCGAGTCTTTTCGAAATACTCTGCATCAAGTTCGAATTAGGGAAGCTAAACGTTTATTAAAGGAAACGGATTTATCATTGGAGGAAATCTCACAATTAGCCGGCTATTCACATCAAACTTATTTCAATGCAAAATTCAAACTGCTTGAAGAGTGTACACCATCAGCACATCGG
>NZ_JBHVQU010000257.1:0-4796 GCF_042886655.1 Peribacillus sp. NPDC058002
GTCTCTTCCTTCATAATCAAATGAAGAAAGAGACGATATGCCTTATGCTTACCGCGGTACCACTCTTATTGGCTCTTTTCTAGAACCCTGCTTTAAAACCTTGTAACGAAGGTCAATCGTTAAAACAAAAGAATGGAATCATTCCTATCTTTCACTTTACCACTCCCAGGCAAGTTCAAAGTATCATTGGACTGCGTTGCACCAACCCGCAGCTCTCTTTACCGAATAATGTGCTTTTACTACTCCTGATCATTGCGTTTTAAAAATTAAATTATATCTGAATATTTTTAATAATATCCAATACTATACGGACTCAAAGTAAATTTGTCAATAACTTTCTCAGGATAATATTTTCAAAGAAGCAAATCATGGGATATCGCTTTGAGCCAGTACTATGAAATCAGTAGAATACTATTTGAAATAAAGTTGATGCTCTACAGGGAAATTGCTGTTTCACGGTTTAATGATTCTGTTTCTTAAAAGTATAATAGAGTTAAAAGTGAAAGAGGGTTATTCAAGATGATTGGTCATGAACCTAAAGAGTTATTAAGAACTCTTCTAAATGATTATAAAATGCCTGCGGCATCATTAAGTAAAATTACAGGAATATCTGTGCAAGTCATTCTAGATTTTGCAAATGGTGAAAATATTCAATCCACGGTAACTCAAACAGAAATGATGGACCTAATAGATTTAGTGGGCCTATTAGTCATAGGCGTGCCTTCATCCGATGCAAATGAAAGGGTCTCTGCTATAACTCAAGCACTGAACAAAGAATTTGGTATACCAATAGAGACGATTTCCTTATTCTCTACTCTTGAGTGTGAAGATATCGAAGAATTCATGAAAGAAAATGATTCTCTGTCCATTGAAAAAAGATACAACCTTGCAGTAACCGTCCTTTTTTTGCATTATATCTTTAAAAGATGATTATTTTATTTATGAAACACTTACCCGGGTCTGACTTTAATTTATGCAACGGAGCATTTCCAGGGCTAACAGAACGTTTCAGCAACCATTCTTCAACTTCCCTTTTCAGTGTCTGAATATTCAGGTAATTATCCTGACATAAACCAATAAGACCCCTTGCTCGATACATGAGGGTGATAACTGCAAGAGTAAGCAATCATTTTTCTAAACGATTTCATCTTGGTCAGAAGAAGAACCACTACTGTCTTGTGGGGATGAGTGGTTCTTTTTCCGTTTCTTGGCGAACGCAGACAGGATGGCCATAATTAAGCTTAATACCTTCCCTATCTATAATTAGAGCAAAACCGTGGCCTTCTTCCAATCCGTCATCAATAATCCCCACTGGAATAAATGAATCTATTCATAAAAGCCCAGGCTCTCCTAAACGTTTAAAACTCCATCCCTAACCATGATGCCGCCACCATCAGGACCCCAACGACAATCACTATAACCGGTCCTACAATAATTAATCCAAATAACAATGAGACTACTGCGTCCAGAAAGATTCGAAATGGTCCTGCTTTTTCCTTTTTATTCTGTTGCTGCGTTAATAAGTCTTCAAGATGACCGACTTTTTGCTTCAATTCCTGCAATTCTTGAATCACTTTTGTGTCTTGATCCATGAAATACCACCCTCTTCAATTAACAATAAGTGTTAATTCTATCATTTACGTCCATCTTTTTAAAGTGAGATTGACTATTCTCTGGCAAACGTCCTTTCTTAAGTAATGACGGAATTGATAAATTCGTATGGAGGTTTTTTGAAGCAAAGAGGGCGAAGGCTTACTAAGGGCAACAAGGATTCAGAAGGTAAAAAGAAAAACAGCCCTATGGCTGATTTCCCGATTTCATTAGATATGGCGGCATCAATAAAATCTACAGAATGTTTGTAAGCCGCTAAATTTAGTCAATACGAGTTTTTAACCTGTACACTTAAAAGGAATAAAGGTTTATTCCTTTTCATCTTTATACCAAAAATTCTCACTAACTGAGAAAGAGGTTTCGATATTTCGCACGGCATGCCACCAACTTTTAGGTGTGTACATTAATTCTCCAGAAAACTGTTCCACAATGTAGGGCTTGGAATATTTGAAATTTGGATCCTCCTTTAAATCCAAATCGAATACATCATGCTTAAAATCTTTCACATACTCAGTATCATCAGGGCTGAAAAAAATCCATTTTTTTTGGCCAAATACAACTGCATTCCAATTATGTGATTTCTCAAAATCCTGGTGTATTGGGGTTCCTGTTCCAACCGAACCCAGGAAAATCCATTTTAATTTCTTGTTATTTTTGGTCCTGATTGTATTATGGTCGAATAGAGATGGAGTTTCAAAATAACTCTCTAAATCATCATTGCCCATGATGGAAAAGGGCCAGTCACAATACAATTTTTCGGGGTTATCATTTAAAATACCGATGAATTTACCAAGTTTTGATTTGTAAAATTTTTTTTCTTTATCGTATCCTGATTTCCTTATGATGATTTCCCTTTCTCCATAAGTAGACTGTAGATAGTCTGTATCCCAGTCCCTAGAAGGCCATAAATCTACTAATCCAGTTATTATCAGTGGCTTTTTACCCGCATAATTTTCTTCGAAATCCGTTAGTGATAATTGTTTATAGTGTATCTTATCTATCAATTCGCTCATCCTTTCAAAGTACGGGATAAAGTGTTAGATTTTCAAAATGAATATGGGGTGAACCTTGGGTGACGCTAAGATTATTTTCACCATTCTTATTACACCCGAAAACCGGATTAAAGAAATGCAGTTTATTGCTAAGGGACTTAATAGCTTTAGCTGAATCAAGTTTGTTTCCTTTAATATCAAATCTTCTAAGTATTTTATTAGTTATTTTCCCATTTTTAATGACCAAACCATATGATGGCCGGATTACAAAATTCAAACCAAGTGATCCCCCACCCCAGGAACCCCTGCAATATACACCGTTGTCGATTCCTGAAATGATCTCCTGTACTTCCATATTGCCAGAATCCAAATAAGTTGTTGACATTCTGGGCATCGCAAGTGAAGATATGCCAACGCTTCTTGCATTACATGAAGATTGTAAGCCTAGGAGCTTACAGGTTTTTGCATTATGCATCAAACCTACGGTTATCCCATCCTTTATTAAGTGAGTCCTAAATGTTTCATTCTGTTCCGCATCCAATAAATAACTGCCATTTTGCCCAGGAATGGTCGGGTCATCGAATACGTTGATTTTATATTCTGACCATTTGTATCCCATCGTTATTCCATTTGGCTTTAAATACTCTAGGTAATTATCTGCTTCTAAAGTATGACCAAAACATTCGTGTACATAATGAGATCCAGTCCATGGCTCAAGCACAATTTGTGTTTCAACCTTGCGTTCAAGTTGCTGACCATATAAAGCAGCCTCTACTTCCGCTAAAATAACATCAAAATGATCCATTAATTCAGTAGATGGTGAATTATTAGTTCTTGTTTGCCATAATACTGGAATAATAGATGTTGAAGTCTCTATTAAGATCCTTATAAGGATGGAATACTTTAATTCATAACTGCTTAATCCAATACGGAGTTTAAAAGACTTCCAATGTCTTAAGTGATCATAGCTATCACGTTCAATGAATTTTAAACAATGATTTAATTCTTCTTGAAGAAACTTATTCTTTTCATTATCATCGCACCTTGGTGAAACAACCCCTTCAACGGTTGAATCATATGATATTAAATATTCATTGTTCATGTTTCGTATCAGCCCGACTAATTACTAATTGCGAAGGATCGTCATGGATCTTGCCATCAAAATCATTTAATTTCATTCCTAGTTTTGCTGCGAATACTTCACCCAATATATACCCCTCTATTCTCATAGGTAATAATTCGATGCACTCTTTGGATAAATCATATCCTTTTTGATACAGCTCCAAACGAAGGCAACAAATTAAACTTAATATTAGGCCATGTGCCTCGATGGTATCGACTATATTTCCAGTTTTATCAAACCAATTTAAAGCCTCTTCATAATTCCTATCCTTGAAAAAGTGAATGCCTAAAACATAGGCAGCCCAATATGAATCATCACCTTTTTCAATCGCTTTTTGATAGCAATTCTTAGCACGTTCAATTTCACCAGACTGGGTATAGAGAATCGATTTCAATTTCCAACCTATTGCTCCTAATGGCCTCAATTCAAAGTTTAATTCGTCTATTTCTGCTAGACTCAACTTTTTATTCGATGAAATTTTCTCCATCGTTACCTTCGGAGAAAACTTATCTTCCTTGGAATATGCAATATCCCTCCCCATTTGTCCTGCTATATATTTCCCTATCCACCTGAAACTTTCAGGTAGAAACCCACTTTTGATAGAATAGGACATTGTCTTCACTTGATTAAAGAGGCCAAGATTGTTCAATACATGTAAGGTTTCGTCTATATCATTCGATAAATCATTAGTCTTGGGATCATAAAAATAATCCAAATCGATATCTACAATAACCTGTTCATTAATTATGAATTCGCCTAGATATTCAATAGTTGTGACATGTAACTCGATATTATTTAATTGTACAGAAGCAGAATTTTTTCCGTTTCTAAAGCTTGATATGAATTCTTTTCCATGGTTGGGTACAAGGGATAATAGCTCCCAAAGTAATTCACTAAACCCTTTTTCTCCTAACATACGAGGATATACCCATATTATTTTCCGAAAAAGGCCCTCTTGGATTGCGGCGTACAAAAAGTCATCGATCCCATAAGAATATCTTCCATCTTCCCTACAAGGAATATCTTTTTTCAATTCATCAATACATAGACCCTCTTTAATGAACCTGTCT
>NZ_JBHVQU010000258.1:0-4738 GCF_042886655.1 Peribacillus sp. NPDC058002
ATATAGAGGCGATATCATAAAAAATATTTATTTAAATAATTGTCTATTTCGAATGTTTATGGTATTTCAATAGAGGATAACGATTGTAGATAAGTTATATTTGAAATTCAAATTCCAACTAGAAAATCTTGACCTTTGTGAAACACAAAGGTTTATATTATATCTATCACTCTAATAAGATGGTATAACGGGGTGAGAAAAAGCTTGATTTTGTCTATATATCAGGTTCCTTATCTCGACGTCGGAGGACCAGCCGCCAATGAACCATCGTTTATTGTGAGGTATCATTAAAGAGTGAATATAGACAAATTTAATAGAATTTTCAATTCTGTATGATCCGATAGATGAACTCTAAGCAGTGCCAGCTGCTTAGAGTTCATTTATCTTATGTCTGATCATATAAATAAAAAATATAGAAAGGAAAAGAAAACTAATATGAAATTATGGTTTACAGAAAAACAAACCGAGTCTTTTGGTATTACAGTAAGAGTTAATAAAACCCTTCACTCCGAGAAAACAGAGTATCAACAATTGGACATGATTCAAACCGAAGAATTCGGTAATATGCTTCTACTTGACGGAATGGTTATGACCACCGAAAGGATGAATTTGTCTATCATGAGATGATTGTTCATGTTCCATTGTATACTCATCCTAATCCACAAAAGGTGCTCGTTGTTGGCGGCGGTGATGGGGGAACGATTCGGGAGGTATTGAAACACCCAAGCGTTACCAATGTTGTTCAAGTTGAAATCGATGAGAAAGTAGTGGAATATTCAAAGCAGTATTTACCCAATATCGCCTCTGAGTACAGAAACCCGCGCGTAGAGCTTAGTGTAGGTGATGGCTTTATGCATATTCTAAATAGTGAAGATGAATATGACGTCATTTTGGTCGATTCCACCGAGCCTGTAGGGCCAGCTGCTAATTTATTTACTAAAGGGTTTTATGCAGGAATATCAAAGGCATTAAAGGAAAATTGAAAAGCCTGCGATGATGATTGCTCCATTAAAGAAATGGGAAATATGCCTAGTTATAAGAAGTGGGAGAAAAAGTAAATTCGCATTTTGCTGGGGGGTACCCCAATTTGATCTGTTGCTCAAATTTTCATTTATATATAATTATGTCGATTTATGATCGGAAAAATGATCATTTCTAAACTGCCTGGGGGTTAAACCTGTGTATTTTTTAAAGATTTTTATAAAATAACTTTGGTCGTTGAAATTTAGCCATGTGCCGATGTCTGAAATCGAATAATTTGTTAAAAGTAAGAGCTTTTTTGCTTCGTCAACTCGTTGCCGTTGAATGTATTCACTTATTGGTTTTCCAACCTCTTTTTTAAAAAGTGATGATAAGTAATTTGGGCTTAAACGACACATTTGTGCAAGGTAATCAAGTGTGATATCGTCATAAAGATGGTCATAAATATAATGTTGACAAGCTGTTATTGTTGCAGAATATTTTTCTTTATTTAATTGGTGCACACGATTGGTAAAATCTATTATGGCTTCTTCCGTTAATTTCAATATTGCTTTTAAGCTTCCTAAATCCTCGAGTTGTTGAATATAGAAATCGCTTAAGGTAAAGGCAGTTTCATCATTTAAACCACCTTCAATAGCTGCTCTGCAAACAAGAGCAATTCCAGTTATCATTAAATTCTTTTCACTTCTTAGGCGATTTCGTTTCGATAATAATCCTAATTCCGCCTCACCGACAATAGAGTAATCGAAGATATCCTTTAATTTATCTATCCGTCCGTTTTTTACATAATCAAGCAAAACCCGTTCATATGAAAGATTGGAATGAAAAATGAAATTCCTTCTCACTTTTGAAAGCTCAAGATCCGGGTTCTCTAATTCAATCATATCAAGGGACAGCGCTTCATTGTTTTGGATGACCATCGTTTTATCAAGCTTTTTATGGTACATCAAATAATAAACTAATAAACTAATTGTTAGGAATTGTTGACTATCAATAATGGGAATGGATTGATAGTATTCAATGAGTTTCCTTTTCTTAAGGTTTCCTTTAAAAGCATCTATGATCTTGCTAATCATTTCATCAGATATTTCTGACTCAAGGGTAGGGCCTAAAATAATGGTACCTAAAAATAGATTCGTTTTTTTAAGATTGACAAAGAAAAAGTTCAAATTTGAATTAGAGAAAAATATAGGAAAATCCTTTGGATTATCTTCATAAGTATACACACTTATCTGCTCTTTGAACTGGCTGTAATATGGATGATCCCGTAAGTTTCTACTTGAAAATTCGTATTCAATCTCACCAAATTGATTGACATAATAAACAGGTATTTTATGAACTTTATAAATAAGCTCACATATATATTGTAAATCTTGTATGGCTATTTCCATCTATTCTATAAACTCCATTCAAATTTTTTTAATTCGGTCTTTTTTTAAAGTTAATATGTACTATTATTCGTAAGATAATACAATAAATATTTTTAAACAAGCCATAAAATGATTCGTGTAAGAAGAATAAGCAGGGAGGAATTAAACATGGAATTATCAAATAAAATTGCTGTCATAACTGGTGCAGGAAGTGGAATCGGAAGAGCAAGCAGTTTGAAACTTGCTAGTAACGGTGCAACAGTTGTATTAGTCGATTTCAATCAGGAAACAGGAGAAGAAACGTTAAAACTTGTGAAGGAACAAGGTGGAGAAGGCATCTTCGTCCAGGCCGATGTCTCGAAAACTGAAGATGTGCAAAGTTATGTAAATAAAGCTGTCGAAACATATGGACGTATTGATATATTTTTCAACAATGCAGGTGTTATCCAAAAGTTCGCACCTTTCACTTCAGTAGAAGAATACGAATTTGACCGCATTATGTCTATCAATGTAAAAGGGGTCTTCCTAGGAATGAAATATGTGTTAAAAGTGATGGAGGAGCAAGGAAGTGGCTCTATTATTAATACTGCTTCTACTGCAGGTGTTCGTCCTGAACACAGTGTAGCTGTATATTCTGCAAGCAAACATGCGGTTGTAGGCTTAACCAAGGGTGCTGCATTAGAATATGCGAAAAAAGGAATTCGTATAAATGCACTTTGTCCTGGCGGTGTGAAAACAGCATTAACAACAAGTGTTGAAGCTCAGTTTGCAAAAGGTGGATACGTTCCAGAAGAGGTTTCCAATATGAGAATGGGCCGTTATGCTGATCCGAAAGAACTCGCTGAAATGGTTGCTTACTTAGCATCAGATAATGCAAGCTATATGACCGGTTCAATTGTTCTTGTAGATGGCGGGCTAACTTTATAGTCAATAAAAAGATCGAGTAGGGTTCTTTCGATTTAATAATTAGGGGCAGTCATGACTGTCCCTAATTTATTTTTTTAAAACCTGACTCAATCATTCATGTGTGCTGGTAAAAGGTTAGCAAAGTTTTGAGCAGTTTTTGATAGATAATGATTCGGATTTTATAGGTTACCTTAGAATATTTTGCACGGAACCCATGAAGTAATTCACGTAATCCTTCTACCGAAGTAAACTTTTGCTTTATGTTGGCATCCGTGGACAACCAATACAATTTTACCAGGAAATCCGTTAGCTAATTACCAAATTTACTACCAATTTAAAGGGAAAAGTGCCCACGCTGCTGTTCAACCACATTTGGGAAGAAGCCGCTTGATGCAGTGGAGCTGATGAACGTGGGTGTTAACTACTTACGTGAGCATATCATCTCGGATGCAAGAGTCCATTATGCAATTACAAACACAGGTGGTTTCACTCCAAATGTTGTTCAAGCGGAAGAGGAGGTTCTTTATTTGATTCGTGCGCCTAAAACATCTCAAGTTCAAGAATTCACCAAAGGGTATGTAACATCGCTAAAGAAGCAGCACTTATGATGGAGGCGGAAGTAGAAATTGTTTTCGATAAAGCCTGCTCCAACCTGGTTCCTTTTTATCAGTGTTGCTACTGTTTTACTATTCCTGTTGCTTTGGGAAGTGCTTCTCAAAATGAATGGATAAATCCATTGTTCATTAGCTCACCTATTGAAATTGCACAAGCGGCAGTTTTAATGGTCCAAGAAATTTCTTTTTGGGAAAATATGAAAGTAAGTGGTGGCGAATTTATTGCAGGCTTTGTTTTAGCCATACTTATTGGAATTCCAATTGGTGTGTTATCGGGCTGGGATTCCAACTTTAATGCTGTAGTTAATCTTTCATTTCAGGATTATATGTAACTCCTAAAGTCGCCCTTTTACCAGTGATCATAATTGCGTTCGGTATAGGCCCAGCATCAAAAATTGTTATAGTATTTTTGATGGCCTTCTTTCCAATAGTGATGAGCGCTCAAAAAGCAATGTTAACATAAGATCAAAACTTAATAAAAGCCGCAAGAACATTTAGTGCAAGTGAATATCAAATTTTTAAAACGATTGCTTTGCCTTCGACGGTACCATTCCTTTTAAACGGAATTCGCTTAGGTATTGGTCAAGGATTAATTGCTGTAGTTGTAGGTGAATTATTCGCTTCGACAGCTGGTATCGGATATCAATTGACAAGCAATGGGCAAAATCTGCAAACAGATCGTATGTTTGTTGGAGTGTTGGTCATTACGATTACGGGAATCATTCTTACTTCATTATTAGGCATTATTGAAAGACGCTATTCATCTTGGAAACCAGAAAATAGTTAATTAAATTAATTATGCAGACTGTAGCCAAACTTGAACTGCCCCGTAAATGTTAGACACCAACTAACATTTATGGGGTGTTT
>NZ_JBHVQU010000259.1:0-4702 GCF_042886655.1 Peribacillus sp. NPDC058002
TCGAAAATCTTTATTACTATTAGGGATAGGTTCAGCACAAATAGATTTAATCCTTCCGAAAAACACGTATAAATCTGGTGAATGCATAAATGGATATTTCTTGATTAAGGGTGGTACCCTTTCGCAAAGAATAAGGAGGATCGAATGTGATTTAATTATGGATACTCATTCTACCGGTATTGACGAAATCCTTAAAACGAGCACCATTTTGTCTTCAAGAGAGATAAATTCAGGGGAAAGCAATGAAATTCCTTTTAACTTTTGTCTGCCTATATTGAAAGACCCTTATAAGCAAGGGGTTTCTTATCGTCTTAAAACGAGACTGATACTGGATAAAGGGATAATAGGCAAGGATGATGACTGGATTTTCATCGATTCTGAATAAAGTGGAAACGGAGGTGGGAACATGAATATCTTGAAATTTACTGAGCTTGCCATGGATTATTTGGAAGAATTTCTTTTATTGAGGCTTTTTATATTAGCTTTACTGTTATTGGCGGTTTATTATATTTTGAATAAAATGGTTGAATGGTTCTTTAAAAGGTCCAATTTTTTTGAGGAGGAAGTCGAAAAAACGATACAGGGGGTTACTCGTTCTTCTCTTAGGTACGGCATTTCCGCGCTTTTCCTTATATATTTGATTGGACAGTTTATAGACCTTAAAGGAATTTTAGCTGGAGCTGGGATTTTAGGGGTCGTTATCGGATTTGCCGCTCAGCAAATGCTTAAGGATATCTTATTGGGATTCGTAAGGCTTTCAGATAATGAATTCCGAGTGGGGAATTTTGTGACATTCAATGGGACAAGTTCTGGGACGATTGAGGAAATCGGTATCCGGTTCATGCAGATCAGGGAATGGTCAGGAAAACTACTGACAATCCCACATAGTGAAATTAGGACGATTCAAAATTTCAATAAAGGGAGAATGCGAATCATTGAACGTGTTACAGTAAGTTACCAAGAAAATCCTGAAAAGGTAATACGGCTGTTGGAAGATATCTGCCATATCTGTAATGAGAAGTATGGTGAAACACTTCTAAGGCTAGAGGATGGTACACCTGAAGAGGACTTTAGATATATTGGCATTACGGATTTAAATCCGAATCTTAAATATGTTTATGAACTATGCATAGTGGGACTTGTTAATCCTGAACATTACTTTGAAACAGCGAGAAGTGTGAGGTTTGAAATGATGACAGCTTTACATGAGCATCAAATTAAAGTGCCATCTGCCCATTTGCTTGTTCAAGGCAATCCTAATCATGAACGTATTTTGGAAAACTGAAAAGAAGAAGGGATAGGTCATGATAAATTGGGGGAGAAGATAACAGAGGGAAGAAGCATGACTAGCAGTAATCATTTGTAACCTATGGATATAAAAGCGCTTTCTTTTAAAGGAAGTATATGAAAGTTGATTGGAACGTAGAGAACTTGCTTTCCGTGGGCGGTCCGCCCTCGGAGCATTAACGGCTAGGGGGCTTGGCAGACAATCGGCGGAAAGGGAGCTGATTTCTGAAAACAAATGGAACTTTTTTTGTTTAAAAAAACACAAACAAACTCGCTTATCTTCAAGTTTGTCTACAGTTTGGGCTTTCTTTTATTTCTTTTAAAGGAAGTCCATTTTTTATACAATATGTCGAAAAACCCTGCCCAAAAAATGGGGTGTTTTTATGGATTTCACCTTGATTTATCAGATTAAATAGATTATTATGGAAATAGCATAAAATGGAAGGGTGACCTTTAAACAATGATCATTTAATCCTATTCTTCAAGAAAAAAATACGTGCTAAATACGAACTTTTTTCTGGATAGGATTAGTCTGTACATTAAAATACAAACAAAGATCATTGTGTTCCGTCCATTAGGGATATTTTGCTCTGTTAATTTTGTATTGTACTGCCTCCTGTCCAGATATCTCACAGGAGGTTTTTATATTGGGGAAACATACATCCGTAACATTGAGTAATAAAGAGCCTAACATATTTAAAAATCGTGTATTCCGGGCCATTATCTTATCAGGCTTGTTTTTACAAATAGGGATATGGGTACGGAATTTTGCAGTTTTGTTATTCGTCATGGAAAAGACAAACGGGAATGCCTTTGCCATCTCCATGATATCAGTAGCGGAATTCGCGCCCATTTTTATTTTTTCATTTATTGGAGGGACGTTTGCTGACCGCTGGAGTCCGAAAAAAACGATGGTTTGGTGTGATATATTAAGTGCTATATCCGTTTTTGCGGTGCTTATCTCGCTTATCTTCGGCAGTTGGAAAATGGTATTCTTCGCAACTTTGATTTCGGCGATACTTTCTCAGTTTTCTCAGCCATCAGGCATGAAGCTATTTAAAATGCATTTGCCAGAAAGTCAAATTCAGACAGGGATGTCTGTTTATCAGACCGTCTTTGCAGTATTTATGGTTTTAGGTCCGATTCTCGGTACATTCGCCTTCCAATCATTCGGGATAAACATTTCGATTGCGATTACTGGCCTGGCGTTTTTACTTTCAGCTGGTGCACTCGCCTTTCTTCCAAAAGATTATAAACTGAATGAAGAGACCGCAAAAACAACGATATGGCAGGAAATGAAAAGCGGAGTGAGGTATGTGTTGCGAAAAAAGGAACTAAGTTTGCTTGGTTTATGTTTTTTGGCAGCCGGGCTCGGACTTGGTTTCATTCAGCCGCTCTCTATATTTCTTGTTACAGAACAACTGGAACTGCCTAAGGAAAATTTGCAATGGTTATTTATGGTGAATGGGTTTGGCATGATTTTAGGTGGAGCCGGTGTGATGATTTTCGCCAAAAAGGTGGCACCTCAAAGATTATTAGCTTTAGGAATGCTTGTGAATGCCATTGGATTAGCGGTAATGGGGCTTTCAACAAATCTTTGGGTTACACTTACAGCCGAGTTCTTTAATGGGCTAATGCTGCCTTGTATTCAAATCGGGATAAATACATTGATATTACAGAGGACCGAAGGCGAGTTCATCGGAAGGGTCAATGGAATCTTAAGCCCGTTATTCACTGGGTCGATGGTGTTGACCATGAGTGCAGCAGGCGTCCTGAAAGAGCAATTTTCACTCGTCGCCATATTTGAAACAGCCGCTTTCTTTTTTATTCTAGGGATGTTTTTCATTTTGCCATTGTACAATCAAAAGGCCGAAACAAAACCCCTGGAAATTCAATCATAATTATCTTGAGTGTGCAAACACCTAAATACAGCTATAGCCATAAGAAAAGCAGCCAATTTTGGCTGCTTTTCTTTATTTTTTCTTCTGACTGTTATTACAACTGACGAAATTTGGATTTACAATTATTTTTAGAGTACTGGTAAATGCTAAAAATGGACTTATTGGTACTTATGCACTTAATTTTCAAAAGTCTGGTGAATAAGGAGATTTTATCGGTTATTTTGATCAATAGTTTGAGTCTAACGAATGCTTTTAGGGCGTCTTTTCCTTCTACAGCCATAGGCGATTTCATATGGTGATTATTAACATTGTAACTTACTAGGAATTCAGGTAGTATATCAATACAAGCTGCACTGTTCGTATTGATAATAAAGTTTTAACCTTTAAGCTGTAATAGGGAGTTTTATATTGAATCAGGAATGTTATGCCTCGTCACTGACTTGGACAACAGGATTTTTTCTGCAAACACCCACTTTGAGGAGTGGTGGTTTAAAACTTTCTTACTGAATACGGCAATGGCGGCTTATATCTTTAAATGTTCAAACCGGTCTCGTTCTGAGGCCGGTTTTTTGCTGTTTTCCGATTTGTAATGATTATCCATTTTTTGAAATTTTCATTTTGATCAGCCTAAAAAAAACAATGTTGATAACTCTTGCTTATTAAATGTTTACTCTTGCTTCGTATACCGGTTGGCATAACTTGAAGCGACGAAAGCATTGGGTTTGATTTTCGGTTCCACGCCCATGGATTCCATCCTGGCTACCATTTCTTTTACAAATTCACTGGTTTTGTTCCGCTTCCCAATCCCGATATCAATGTGCCCTTCCATTGTGAACGTTGCCCCTTGATATACGGCAGGCAGTACAATATCGATTAATTGATTTTTTCTTTCTTCCGTAAACAATGATACGATCTCCTCTGTTAACGACAATTCTTGGGAAATTCGTTCATGCAAATGCAGCATCCTTCTAGGAATCATCACTTTTCTTATACAACCCCAAACACCATTTCCGACCTGCCGTATCACGATGCCAGTAATGAAAACCGTATGCTTTTTATGTACTTGTGAATCTGTACCGACCATTAAGCGATAATCACCGGAAGGATTTAATTTCATGAACTCAACAATATGAACAAATACATCTTCAAATGACATGTCTTTTTTCTGAAGGTTTTGAAATGGAATGTTATGAAATGGATATTGCGTCATATTATTGCACCCAACCTTTCCCCGGATATAATCAAATTATTAATTATCTCATGCCGCTCATAACACATCATATGAAGGGGGTCCTTGTTTCGTGCGGTGGGAAGTACCCGCAACCTATAGAATGCAGTCGACAAAAGTTAATCTCGCTGAATAGCTATCACCTCAAGTTTTAATTGTTCTATTTTAAACAAAAATGACTCTAGGCAAAAGGTTGTTCTACCCTAATGTTAAAACAAAGTTGATTGGAGCGGGTGTACGAGACTCCTGCTTAGAAAAGCGCGTCCAATGGAGACACCCCGTAGGT
>NZ_JBHVQU010000260.1:0-4692 GCF_042886655.1 Peribacillus sp. NPDC058002
AATTTATATAGTTTGATTCTCGTAAACGCTTTCTTTTTGCTTGGTTGCAGAATTTTCTTCCTTCCCAAATGGATCGTACATTTTTTCCCGAATAAACAGTGCAGGAATTAACGCTGATACCACATACGCAATAGCAAGTGTAGCCAATCCGAACCCAATTGAATAGGATTCCGCCATGATACCAATGAGAAATGGAGCCATAGCTGATCCGACTCGACCAACATTATATGATCCCCCTACAGCTGTACCACGAATATGTGCAGGAAAACTCTCAGCCATGTAAGTAGCATTAACCGCATAAGGTATACCATAGAGAAAACCTAGTAAAGTAAGTAACAGAATAATATTAGACGGTGAATTATAAAGATAAACGATTGGTAAGACAATAGCAGTAGAGAAACCACCAAATACAAACAGCGTTTTACGACCGTATCGATCTGCCAACCAACCTGCAATGATTTTACCTAAGATCGCCGCTGTATATGTCCCTACAATATACCCTGTCATTTTTTTGAAATCAAAACCTAAATCAGAAACAATATACGTCGGCAGCCAAGTACCAATGCCATAATAAGCAAATTGTAAGAAGGTCGCAGTAAGACCCCAAAATATAAAAATCTTTCTTGTTTTTGAATCTTTGAAAATCGCAGCCCACTCATTTTTCTTATTACCCCTGCCCATTTGTTTTTGAGCTTGAGCCCTTTCTTTCCACCCTTGAGGTTCAGGAATTTTGAATCTGATATAAATTGCCAATAGAACAGGTACAACAGCGATAAAATAAAGAGGCCTCCATCCGTATTCAGGCAAGATTGCACCAGCCAATAAAGCCGCAACTAAATATCCTAATGAATAAGCTGCTTGTAGTGTACCTAAGATCGTCGTCCTTTTTTTTGTAGGTACATATTCAGCCATGAGCATCGTAACGATAGTATATTCGGCCCCAATCCCGATAGCAGAAATGAAACGAATAACGATAAATTGTTCATACGTTTGGGCAAACCCAAGTAAACACGTTCCAATGGAGAATAGAACCATCATCCAGGTTGCCATTCTTACCCGGCCAAACCGGTCAGATAACCAACCGCCGCCGATTCCGCCAACGGCCATACCCACTAAGGACCATGTAGCGATGAGACCTGCATCTACTTTACCTATATTAAACTCTTCCATTAGACTAGGCATCGTGATAGATAGCATGATTAAGTCCATGCCATCTACCATAAGACCTAAAAAGCATGCGACGAATACCACAATCCAAGTCCGATCTGACGTACCATTATTCATACTAAGCCCCCTTGATTTTGGATTAACTACTTGTAACAATGGTAAACATCTATTCGATGTAAGCGCCATCAATTTGAAATTGAAAAGTCATCGGATGATAGGAATCTAATGAAGACTTTATTCATCACTGCTTCGTTTTCCCAAACTAATATTGTTCAATTAACATGGTATTAGCATCGATCGTATTATTATTAATTAGGGGATTTCTTTAAAGCTAACTATAGATATCTTACTCCAGATACCACCATTAACGAGATATCTAGATGCCGACTTAGTCATTTCAAATAACCTTATCTTCTATAAACGATTTAATTTCTTCTTTATCGTACCCTAATTCCATCAGTACTTCTTCAGTATGCTCCCCATGTAAAGGGGGATGCCTCTCGATTGTGACTGGTGTATCAGAGAGTTTTAATGGTGATCCCAAAAGTTTAACAATTCCAACTGAGGGATGTTCAACTTCCTGAATCATTTTCCTTTCAAGTACTTGTTCATCTATAAAAACTCTATCTAAAGTATTGATGGGGCCGCATGGAATATTGTTTTCTTGGAAAATTCCAAGCCATTCATCTGCTGTTTTTGTTAATATCACTTCTTGTAATATAGGAATTAACTCCTCCCTATATATGATTCTTGCATTAGCTGTTGCAAAACGCTCATCCTGGGGTAATTCCTCTGCATTTATTAATGAACAAAAACGCTGGAATTGTCTGTCGTTGCCTACTGCAATTATGATCTCTTTATCTTTTGTTTGAAAATTCTGATAGGGAACTAGTGTCGGGTGCTGATTTCCATATCGTTTAGGCAGATTTCCTGTATTTAAAAAACCTGTTCCTATATTCAGCAATGAAGCAACCATCGAGTCCATAAGGGAGATGTCACAATGCTGACCACGACCGGAATGATTCCTAGCCTCCAAAGCGGCTAATACACTAATGGTTGCATATAGTCCTGCATATAAATCGGCCATCGCAATCCCTGCTTTTACAGGTGCATCATCGGATGTGCCATTCACACTCATAAACCCACTCATTGCCTGAGCAAGAAAGTCATATCCAGGTAATAGTTTATACGGTCCTGTATGACCAAACCCTGTAATGGAGCAGTGAATTATTTTAGGGTTCAACTCTTTCAAGTCTTCATATCCCAGTCCTAACCGCTCCATCGTTCCTGTCTTAAAATTTTCTACGACAACATCAGATTCCTGGATGAGTTTTTTTATGATTTGAATTCCTTCTTTTGACTTTAAATTCACCGTTATGGCACGTTTATTTCGATTAACTGCCATATAATACAAACTGATATTTTCAATGTCCGGAGGAAACCATGTTCGTGTTTCATCAACGATATCCGGCCCTTCCACTTTAATAATATCTGCACCCAGATCTCCTAAAATACTTGTACAGACAGGTCCAGCCACCACTCGGCTTAGATCAAGTACTTTTATCCGGCTTAATGCTCCATTCATTGTTCTCTCCTCCCCTTTGACATTTAGAGTTTCACGGCCTGTTTTACATTTTCCAGCAAACCTTCTACCGCCCCTTTTGATACTTGGTCAAAGTCAACAATAGCATCAAACCATTTTAATAGTGATGAATCAAAGTAATTAAGTTCATCCAAGCCACTTGAAAGCAAATAACGATGGATATACTGTAAAGCCATGTATAATTTTCGATAGTTTTCTTGGGCTGTAATTTGTACTTCCGCTTCATTTAGCAGAAGACTGGCAGTGAATATATGATACATCCGGTTCATTAATTGTTTAGCAGGCAATTCCCTTTCTGGTCCATTCAGACTCATTATCCTCTTTGATTGCGATTCAACTTTTTTTGATATTTGCAGAAGAATCTTCCCAATCTGTTTAGTCAAAGAATTCGTAATCCCATCCAATCGATTGTAAAGGTCCTTAAAAAAGATTTCTCCTGCTTCATCTTTCACTAACGCTCTTACAACGTCTAAAGCAACAATATTCGTGGTGCCTTCCCAAATGGAACCCACATGAGCATCACGTACAAGTTTCGAATCTATCCAATCCTCGATATATCCATTTCCTCCCCTGGCCTCCATCCCTTCCGAGGTAGAATTTCTTGCACGTTTACAAATGAATCCTTTTAGCAATGGCGTCAAAATTCGTAATAGCTTTTCATCTTCCAGGTTCCCTTGATCGGAATTATCATAAACGGAAGCTGTGTAAAATGTGATGGACGCAGCTGCTTCGCAATCTAGCAATAGTTCAAAAAGAGTTTCTTTCATAAGGGGTTTTTCAGACAATGAGCTGCCAAATGCGACACGACCTTGAGCTGAAACGAGTGCTTCTAAAAAGCTTCTTCGCATCATCGCGCTAGAACGTACGGCGTTCGATAACCGTGAAGAATTCACCATTGACATCATTTGTTTAAAACCCTTTGTAATATCCCCTACGACATACGCAACGGCCCCTTCAAAAGTCACCTCACCAGAAGCCATATCGCGGGTCCCGAATTTATCTTTTAGGCGATTTACTTTGTAATTATTAAGAGATCCATCTGGCAGTTTCCTTGGCATTAAAAACATTCCAAGACCTTTAGTACCCTCGGGGGCGTCTTCAGGACGAGCCAAAACTAATGCTACATCTGCAGAAACATTGGAACAAAACCATTTATCACCCCAAATCTCCCAATGATCATCAACTTTCTTTGCTGTTACCGTATTTGCGCCAACGTCAGACCCGCCTTGTTTTTCGGTCATAAATTGGGCACCTGTCCATAATGTTTTCATATCAGTACTCGTCATACGAGACAAATAGGTTTCTTTTAAACCTTGATCACCAAATTTACTTAAGACCCTAGCGGCAGAGTCAGTCATGCTCATCGGGCAAGCCAAACCAAACTCGGATTGGACAAACAAATACCAAAATCCGTACTTTAACACGTGCGGTAGTTTAGTAGGAAATCCCAGCACAGGTTTATGAGACATAGCGACCAGTGCGAACTTCCCATATCCTAATGATTCCATCTCTTTATAGGACGGATGATAGGCAACTTCGTCTACTCGTTCCCCTTTTGCATCATAATTTATTAACTCGGGAGTATGCTTATCCGCCATCCGGGATAATTCATCAAGCCTTGTTCCGGCTATTTCCCCCAACTCCTTTAAGTGAGGAAGGGCCCGATTATAATTTTCTATAGAAAGATAATGCTTAAGTATAAAAGACAAATTTTGATCCTCTTCAAAAAAGTTTAATCCCTTTGTGTCGGGCATCGAACCAGAATAGGCTTTTCTTGAATTAGAGTTTATTAATTTCACGGACATATTAATCCCCCTTGTTTTCATTTTTAATAATTAATAAAGAATTTTTCCATTATCCCTCCTTTTACTTTTTTATACGGTTTACCGAATCAGGATCGTACAAGTTATTCATTTTTCAGG
>NZ_JBHVQU010000261.1:0-4685 GCF_042886655.1 Peribacillus sp. NPDC058002
TCTGGAGGCGAAATCAACCACACCGCATTACTTGGTATATAGGAACAAAGTATGCGAAAACAGCCTTTTAATTTCAGCAATCAAGCCAACTTAATTCAAGGTTTTACAGTTTTACTAACGGATAATAGGAGTGAAAACAGAGTGATCAGCTGTATTTATTTGTGATGAACCCAAAAAAAGAAGCAGGTTCGAGCGATTAGAGGTTAAATTCAGATAAAAGAATCGTCTTACATGTATTTTAGCCGTACTGCTATTCATATTTCTTTTCAGTTTTTTTGGTTGGATTCCAATTGTGAACAAAATAAAAAACCTGATAATTTTTCAGGTTTTTTAATATTTTTATCATTCGATTACCAGAGAAATGCGAGAAAAACTAAAGATGCAATTGCCCCAAAGGCAAATCCATTTGCAGCACCCCAACCAAATCCTGTATTAAAACCACCATAACCAAACCCACCAAGGTTTCCGCCACCGTCAAATGGACGAATATATACACGGTTCGGCGTAACCCGGTGTATGATTCCCCGATGAACGGTTCCTCTACTTGTACGAATTTCAACCGGCCTTCCAACACCTTGCCTGCATTTATGATAATAATTATGATAACCCATTTTACACTCCCCTTGTCCGTCGATTATACATCGTATGCATTCGGAGACTAGCCTGCATGAATTAAATACCCACCAAACCTTTAAAAGTCTTTCCCATATTCCTTGCCAATGATTAAACACTCTTTGAAACCGAAGCATAAAATACATTTATACATGTACCAAAGGAGATTATGCCATGAACCACTCATACCAAGACGCACTAGCCATAATTGGAATTGAAGGGGCACACCCTGGTGGATTTGAATTGACTAAGCAGCTCTTGAAAAATGAAGAACTCGATCATACGTCAATAATCCTCGATGCCGGATGCGGGACTGGGCAAACCTCATCTTACTTGGCACAAACGTTTCTTTCCCAAGTATCCGCGCTTGATCATCACCCAGAGATGGTGAAACATGCAAAAAAAAGATTCCAACAAGCTAATTTAAGCATTGACCTATATAAGTCTTCAATTGAAGAACTGCCTTTTGCCAATAATTCTTTTGATTTTATCATAGCCGAATCAACGATTGCATTCACGGATATACCAAAATCGCTCGGTGAATTTTTCAGGGTCCTTAAATTAGAAGGAACTTTGTTATCCATTGATATGACAGCAGAAACCAGCCTTGATTCTGCCTCAAAAAAAGAAATCATGGACTTCTATAAATTAAGAGAATTATTGACGCAATCCGAATGGTTAAAGGCATTCCAACAAAACGGATTTACAGATTCAAAAATCTTGAGATCGAGTACCGTCTTAGAGGAATTAATGAATTCTTCAGCATCAAATAGCCTCGTTCAGCCATTGAGTGAATCCTTGGAACGAGTCATGGACGAACATTACCGCCTCATTCTATCTTATGGACACAGCCTCGGATATAGAGTATACAGAGCAAGTAAAAAGTAGGGCATTTATAATGCATGACGCAGCTCAAGTTTGTCAGGAATTATGAACACAATAAAAAAAACCTAGAACAAGTTCAAGGTTTAATGGGATGGTTCCATCTTAGGCGATGATCTTTACACAATTTCGTCCATTCTTCTTTGCGGCATATAAGGCTTGGTCAGCCCGTGGCATCAATGTTTTGATGGATTGGCTTCGGTCGCCAGCTTCAATGAAGGCATGAGTCACCCCGAAACTGCAGGTAACGGAAATCTTCTCTTCGTTAACAACTGCAATGCTTGCAGAAACTTTTTCCCTTATAATATCGGCCAACTCATATGCGATGGCTAAAGCTGTATCCGGCAAACATATGATAAATTCTTCACCGCCATAACGCCCCAATAGATCGCCTTCCCGAATGTGTTCCTTTGCAGTATTTGCAACAAGCGTTATGACTGCGTCCCCTGCTTCATGTCCAAAAGAATCATTTACATCTTTGAAATGATCAATATCGAACATGATTACTGAAACACTGCCGCCTTCCATGCTTAGTTCATCGAATAACATTTCCGATTTATTAAAGAAAAAGGTTCTATTCAATATTTGGGTTAATCCGTCCAAGCTGGCCAGTTGTTTCAACTTTTCCAGCATAAGAACTCTATCAGTTACGTTGGCGAAGGTGATGATCTGTCCGATAGGCAGGTTACTTTTGTTGAGCACAGGTGAAAAACCAATATGGTAATGTACCATATTACCATTTAGGCTGCAATTAAAATCACTGTCTTGCTTAAGGTCGATTATTTCCCTAAGATGATGATTCCCATTTAGTAGACTTGTAATCGATTTACCTATGGAGTGTTCATCCAACATGGGTATGACTTTGCGCATTCCATGGTTATAGTCAACAATCAAACCCTGTTGATTTAAAACGATGACACCCTCTTTCATACTTTCAAAGACAGTTTCCCGAGCGATCGGGGCTACATTGAACATTTGAAAAGTCAAAAGTGCCGCACCATGAAAGATAAACGTGATACTCATGGATACAGGACCAAGATCGATGCCGTATGTGCTTAATCCGTTGATATAATAGTAATTTGCCATTATAGGAATAATAAGACCTGCCACCATCATTGATATTTGCATCCTGAATCTGAATGAGGATTTTTTCACTTGCTTTAGCAATATGATTATACTTAACATGACACATAAAAAAAGGAAAAGGGAGTGGACGTAAAACCAAGGGCCCCCCACCAGCTTAATAATTGGAAAAGGACTATCGCTTCTCAATTCCATTGATTTGTAATACAAGTGATGAAGGCCGTTTGTATAATGCATGAAAATGGTGATGAACGGAATGATGAAAAGGGCATATTGCCAGACCTTCTTAATTCTCTGCCCAACATATTCAAGGCACATCAACAAAAGGAATACTGGGATGAATGGTAATGCCAAGTACTCGACCCTTAACCAAAATATGATTTGTTCCAAAGATGTACTGGAAAGTTCGAAAGCATAGGAAAAAGTAAAAATGGAAGACAAAAATGTCACGAAAATATAGGGTTTTGCTCCAGGTGCATCCTTGATCCTTAACTGTGCAAATAAACACAGGAACAAGCTTAAAACACCTGCCATTATAACTACGAGTATGTATAACAATAATTCCCGTGGCAATCCGATCAACTCCGTTTAACAAAAAAATACTTTTTCCGTATATTATATAGCACTTTATGCCTAAGTGACCAGAGTTTATTCAGGGAATTCTGAATTTTAAATGCCAGGATTTTATAAACACGCCATATTGGGAAGCCATTTACTAATTCCCCAAACCGACGTACCTAAAATGCCAGTTTTTAAACAAAAAACCCTGCCTCATCACTGAAACGTGAGTAGCAGGGTTTCCAATTAAAATGTGAATAAACGGAATATCTTGATGCGGATTATACTTTTTCTGTTACTGCTGTGAATCGCTTTAAGAATGTGAGTATTTTTTGATAGACGGCAATTTCATTTTCTTTTTTTGAAAACCCATGTCCTTCATCTTCCAGAAGCATATAATCGACATCTCTTCCTTTATCCTTCAACGCTTTAACGATTTGATCTGATTCTGCTTTGACGACACGGGAATCGTTTGCTCCTTGAATGACAAGCATTGGCTTTATCATATATTCTAAATAGGTGATAGGAGAGTACTCGATTAGTTTTTCTTTATCTTTTTCCGGATTACCTACCCATTGATCCATGACTGGCTTCCATTCTTCTGGAACGGAATTGATAAATGAGAAGAGGTTGGATGGTCCGAAAATATCGACAACCGCTTTAAAATAATCTGCATGTCGTCCGTGTAGCAGAAGTGCCATATACCCTCCGAAGCTTCCGCCCATCAATAGAATGTTGCCTTTTTGTGCATGCCCTTGGTTAATGAGCCAATCAAGGCCGGCTACATTATCAAGTCTTGGTCCATTTCCCCAATCTCCTTCCACCATTTTCGTGAATTCCAAACCATAGCCAGTAGAACCGCGGAAGTTTGGCGCAAAAATACTGTAACCATGATTCAGGAAAAATTGAAATGATGCCCTAAAGGACTTCCGTTCTGCCGCTTGAGGACCTCCATGTGGCCAAAAAATGATTTCACCATTGTCAATTTCCTTTTTTGCCCTGAAAAATAACGATTCGATCTCCAGGCCATCAAAGGAAGGATATGTAATGATGTCCGGTTCAACCAATTCATCTGAATCGACGCCAGGAACAGTATATTTAGTTAATGATACCCACTCATCACCTGTTTTTTTATAGATATTATGAGGCTTTGTTGCGCTCATGCCAAATAAGTAAAGGGTTCCAGATGCAGTAACCTCAAGTTTATTAATGACGCTGCACGGCACGGGGATATATCTCCAATCTTTATTTTGCAGATTGAATTCATATAATTGATCTTCTACACCCTTTTGACTGGTTATATATATAAGTTGATTCTCTTTACTATATTTAATGGCAGTAAAACTCTCATTCTCCAATTCTTTAACTTTTCTGAATTTGTTTGTTTCAAGATTGTATGAAGCCAAATAGGTAAAGTCCGAATCATAATCAGTCAATAAATATATCATCGAATCCGAAACAAAAACACCATCATTCACTGTATGTTGTTTCTCGTATGGCGGAGTGAGCAGGAAATCTTCGTTCCCTTACTTTGCATAGAGAAGTGTATT
>NZ_JBHVQU010000262.1:0-4634 GCF_042886655.1 Peribacillus sp. NPDC058002
TGCATATACTATCGTATCTTCCATAACGATTTCTGGTTCCTCTGAATTCTTTTTACCAAAATACATGAGCAACCTCCTCTTTAGACTCTGATTAAAGGCGAAAATTCCTCCTTTTTATCATTCCTAGTATACGCAATAAACTAAATTCTTATTTATTCAATGAAAAAATTATCCAAAAAAACCTTATCACCCTTCGTTTTCCAACCCTGCTTTAACCAATATCGCTTTAATCATGAAGTAGGAAATATGTTCAGGCAAGGCTTCTTTTAGCGGTTTCAATTTTTCAGAATCCAATTGTTTCGCAGTTTCCAAAACAAGATCAAACTCTTTATCCGAGAAAATCTCATCCCATTTGATATCCAAGTGTTCTTCTGCACACTTTAATAAATGATTTTCAATTGAAACGGAAGACAACCCTCTCAATGTTCCTATTTCCTTGATTGATTTGCCTTCCCGATATAAGCGGTAGCTTTCTAAATGAGATGGTTTAGTAGCTCGCTTTACCGTTTCCTTTGTAACCATAGTATTCATTTCTAATTCAGGATGTGCCTGTACATACTGGGAAATACCTTGTAAGAACACAGATCCGAAGCGTTCAAATTTCTGCATCCCTACGCCTTTAACTTCCAGGAATTCCTCTTCTGTCCTCGGCAATTTGACAGCCATATCTTTCAAAGATGCATCGGAAAAAATAATGAATGGAGGTACATTTTCCTTACTTGCCAATTCTTTTCTTAACTGTCTTAAACCTTCGAACAACCCATGATCTGCACTGATGCTGCTTACTTTTTTCATTTCCTTACGCAGGACCTTTTTCTGTCCCAGTAACACTTCCCTGCCAGCATTGGTGACCTTGAGGACCGGAAACTGCCCGCCCGTCATTTCGATGTACTGTTTTGCGGTCAGGAAATCAATGAAATCACCTACATCCTTCGCAGATTGATCATTGATGATACCATAGGTTGAAAGCTTCTGGAATCCAAACTCTTCAATTTTCTTATTGCGTGATCCCGTAAGCACTTGGGAAATCATCGTTTTACCGAATCTCTCACCCATTCGCAACATGCATGAAAGGACCATCTGTGCCTGTGTAGTTACTTCAACAGAGTCACGTTTATCTGTACAATTTTCGCAATGACCGCAATCTTCCGGGTTTTCTTCTCCAAAGTATCGAAGGATGAAGGCTTGCAAGCACCCTTCGGTAAAACAATAATCCTTCATTCTGTTCAATTTCTTCAATTCCTGGGATTGCCACTCCTGCGAGGGATTAGATTGATCAATCAAGAAACGCTGTATCTGCATATCCTGAGGGGAATATAAGAGGATACATTCACTTTCCAATCCATCCCTCCCTGCACGGCCCGCTTCTTGATAATAACTCTCCATGTTCTTTGGAGTTTGGTAATGTATGACGTATCTGACATTCGACTTATCGATTCCCATCCCAAAGGCGGATGTTGCTACCATCAAGGGAACGTCATCCCGAATGAATTGGTCTTGCTGTTCCGATCGGTCTTGTTCATTCATGCCAGCATGGTATCGACCTGTTTTGAACCCGGCTTTAATAAGTTTGGCATACAAGGTATCGACTTCTTTCCTAGTGGCTGCATATATGATACCCGATTCACTTTTGTTTTTCTCTAAATAGCGCATTAAAAACCGTCCGCGATTCTCTTCTTTCACAACGGAAAAGAACAGGTTATCCCTGGAAAATCCCGTTGATACTGTATGCTGCACTGATATTCCTAGTGACTGACATATATCATCGGTCACATGTGGTGTGGCTGTTGCCGTTAATGCCAGTACAGTCGGAGCTGATGGCATGTTTTTCAATAAGGTTTTGATTTTTAAATAACTTGGTCTGAAGTCATGTCCCCATTGAGATATACAGTGGGCCTCATCAATGGCAACCAATGAAATTCCCACATTAAATAGATCCTGTTGAAATGCGGGATTTTCCAACCGTTCAGGTGCAACATAAACCAGTTTATATCTCCCCTGCTTAATATCGTTCATTCTATTGGATGATTCTATCCCAGAAATGGAGCTATTAAGAAATGTGGCATCAATCCCATTTTGTTCGAGGGCATCTACTTGGTCCTTCATCAAGGAAATAAGTGGGGATATCACGAGTGTTACACCTGGTAACAGAAGGGCTGGAATTTGGTAACATATTGATTTACCTCCGCCAGTAGGCATGATTCCCGCCGTGTTTATTCCTTCTAAAACTTGTTCGATAATCTGTTCCTGACCTTTTCGGAATGATTCATAACCAAAGTATTCCTGTAAATATTCACGAGCTTTTTCCATCAATTTACTACTCCTCCTATTTTCCTTGTTAGGATTCATAAGGATCTATTTCTTTCATTGTACCTGCTTTTCCCGTGAACCAAAAGGACAAAAAAAGCAGACACATTATGTCTGTGTCTACTTTTTTCAATATATAAACATGTTTTGGATGGTTTAATTAATTCAGGATTTGAACTTTGACGTTTTTAACGCCCCAATTTACGGCATCTTTTTCGTTAGGTACAAAGATGTCCACTCTATTCCCTTTGATGGCACTGCCTGTATCAGCTGCGGTCGCGTAGCCATAACCCTCTACATAAACTTTAGATCCAAGCGGAATGACTGATGGATCCACTGATATCACCTTTGCATCGGGATTAGCTTTCAGGTTAACTCCTGTGGCTGTAGTACCGCTGCAGCCTTGACAATCAGCCGTATAGGCAGTTGCCCTAACAGTGATTTCCTTTTTGATTCCTGCTTGATCGTTGGATTCATTGTTTGTGTCTGCTTTTTCAGATGATTCTGCTGGTTTCGATTGTTCAACCGGCTTTGATTGTTCTGCTGGTTTAGATTGTTCAACTGGCTTTGATTGTTCAACTGGCTTTGATTGTTCAACTGGCTTTGATTGTTCTGCTGGTGCAGCTTGCTTTGATTCCTGCGCTGGCCCTACACTCGCAGCTTCTACTTTATTAGCTGCAGGTTTAATGACCAGTTTCTGGTCAGGATGGATTGTATCTGAATTTAAACCGTTCCAAGATTTAATCTCATTTACCGCTACATCATATTTGTCTGCAATTTCCGATAATGTGTCCCCTGACTTTACTTTATAATGCTCCTCTTGAGAAATATGTAGGGTTTCTCCGGCATAAATCACGTCTGAAGACAAATTGTTCCAAGACTTAACATCTTCTATTGATACTTTATATGTTTGAGATATCCCCCATAATGTGTCTCCATCTTTCACTTTGACATCTTCTGCTTGTACCGGGATTGTAAATGCACCGGATATTGCAGCCGCTGCCGCTAACGATAAGATTGATTTTTTCATATGTTGTTACCTCCTTGTGAGCTGCTTTATAAGCTACGAGTTAAATCTTAACATAGTTTTTTTCTATACAAAGAACAAACAGATAAAGAATAGATGACAAACATCACAGTAAGATAACGGGACTATAACAAGATTTTATAATATTCTGAAAAAACATCATTTTCCAGTTAATTTCCTTTCCAGACCAGAGAAGTCATATTATGCATTACCCAGGCATAAAAATTAAAGGCTATATCTTTACAAAGGAGGTATTTTTTTTGACTCGCGAAAAGACTTTTACATTAGTTAAGTCATATAAACCTTTCCATAGTAAATTCGATCCTTGTCCGCCTATTGGGAGAAAGTATTACAGGACACCTCCTAATTTGTATATTAATTTTCAACCGCCTAATATGGAGCAGTTCACACCGGAAGAAGCTTTGAAATACGGTACACTTTGGAAATTCTTTTATGATTTTTATGATAATCCATATCGGGAAAGGGAGACGTAAATGAATAAGAAACTGGATGATGAATATTATCAGTTGCTTGAACAAATACAGGCTGCCGATTTCGTACTGGTAGAGTTGACTCTTTATTTGGATACACATCCTAACGACCAGCAGGCTTTACAGCAATTTAATCAATTTCATGAATATTCCAAACAGTTGAAATCGGTTTTTGAGCCTAAATATGGACCATTATTGGGATTTGGAAACAGTCCAGGCGGTGAAAATAAATGGGAATGGGGCCAAGGCCCTTGGCCATGGCAGGTATAAGGAGAGATGAGCTATGTGGGTTTACGAAAAGAAGCTGCAATATCCAGTTAAAGTCAGGGACTGTAATCCTCGATTGGCTAAATTTTTAATAGAACAATACGGGGGTGCTGATGGTGAGTTGGCTGCAGCACTCCGATACTTAAATCAACGATATACAATTCCCGATAAAGTGATTGGCCTGCTGACGGATATCGGAACGGAAGAATTCGCTCATCTGGAAATGATTGCCACAATGATTTATAAACTTACAAAAGATGCCACACCACAGCAGATGGCAGCAGCCGGCCTTGGTGAACATTATGTCAATCATGATAGTGCTCTTTTTTATCAAAACGCGGCAGGAAGTCCGTGGACTGCCACATATATTCAAGCTAAAGGCGATCCGATTGCTGATTTATATGAAGATATTGCCGCTGAAGAAAAGGCCAGAGCAACCTACCAGTGGTTGATTGACATCTCGGATGATCCTGATATCAATGATTCACTCAGGTTTTTACGTGAAAGGGAAATTATCCATTCGATGAGGTTCAGGGAAGCTG
>NZ_JBHVQU010000263.1:0-4630 GCF_042886655.1 Peribacillus sp. NPDC058002
GTCTCTCTTTCGTTCCTGTACGGTATCCCAATCGACTTCAATCAAATTGGAGGGCAGGCGAATTCCCATATGCCCGGCATTTTTCACCAGGTCATACGTATCGGCACTTTTCAATAATGACTTCGTTGGCATACAGCCTTCGTTTAAACAGGTGCCCCCCAATGGTCCGTCGACTACCAATATGACTTCCTCATCCTGCTGGGCGGCAGTGATTGCCGCTACATACCCTGCAGGACCGCCGCCTAAAATAGCTATACGATTCAAGAGCTTTCCCTCCTTTTCTATAAAATCACGGTGATCGGCTCTTCTAAATACCGTTTAAGTGTTTGTAAAAAGGCAGCAGCAGGTGCCCCGTCAAGTACACGGTGATCAAACGTTAAACTGAGTGGCAAGATCGTTCTCTTCTCCAATTCTTCGCCAATATAACGCGGGGTATCGTAAGCAGAGCCAATTCCAAGTAACCCCGTTTCCGGTGTATTGAGAATCGGTGTAAAATGCTCAACGCCGTATGCCCCAAGGTTACTGATGGTAAAAGTGGACCCTTGCATGTCTTCAATGGGCAATTGACCGTCACGTGCAGATCGGGCCAATTCCTTACCCTTTTTCGATAACTGTCTTAGGGTACAATTTTCGGCATTTCTTATGACGGGAACAACAAGCCCCTTTTCCAAGGCCACCGCTAATCCAAGATGGATTTGCTCATACAAAATGATGTTATCTTCAATATAAGCACTATTCATTTTAGGATGCTCTTTAAGTGAAAGTACCACAGCCTTGGCAACAAAGTCCGTTATCGTCAATTTAGTTGATTCCTGTTTTTGTAGCGTTTCAGTAGCCTGTTTTTGCAAAATGACTAAATCAGTGACATCAACTTTCATCGTTAGAGTTAATTGGGCACTGCTTTGCAGGCTCTCTTTCATACGTTTTGCAATGATATTCCTCATGCCGGTAACAGGGATCTGCTGCCGACTCTCTAAAGTAGATTGGGGGGAAACTATTTTTTCTTCTGTATTTGCCGACATGGAATCCCCTTTTTCGATTACTTTCTGTACATCTTCTTTTGTGATTCTTCCACCTGGCCCGGTGCCTTGAATCTTCTCAATGTCAAGATTCGCTGCCTGTGCCATTTTTCGTGCAACCGGGGTGATCATCAAACGATCTCCCATTGGCAAAATGGGTGACTCTTTTGTTTTCGGCTTTTCTTGCTCAGCAATTATCGACTGAGTCTGTTCAGCAACATGATCATCGATCACTATTTCTTCATTCGGAATTCCGATATGACAGATAACGGTTCCTGGAGGTACTCCTTGTCCTTCTTGAACAGCTATATTCAGAATCGTACCTTCAGCAGGAGATTCAATATCCATTTCGATTTTCTCTGAATTGATGCTGGCTATTGCTTCACCTTTTTCTACTGAATCCCCAACAGCCTTACTCCACAACGAAACAGTGCCTTCTTTCATTGCCATGCCTAATTTCGGCATTACTACTTCGACCGCCATATCTTTTTTCTCCCTTCAGATTGGTTTCTGTGTCCACCATTGGTTTGTTGCTCCAACTTTTGCAGTTCTATGCGAAAAAGCTGGAGCATGCATCATATTGATTTATTTCACCCCAAGAATGGAAGGCTCCCCCAATAATTCTGAAACGACTTGTATCACTTTTTCTGATGTCGGAAGGTAAATATCTTCTAGCGGTGGAGAAAAAGGTACAGGTGTATGTGGTGCTGTAATCCTCTTGATTGGCGCATCGAGCGTGTCAAATCCCTTATCAGCCACCAGTGCGGCAATATCGGTTGCGACGCTGCATCTTGGGTTCGCTTCATCGATCACGATCAAACGATTTGTTTTTGCCACAGAGTTGAGAATCGATTCTTCATCCAGTGGTGACAAGCTCCGCGGGTCGACAATCTCGACTTCAATCCCTTTAACAGTAAGTTTTTCAGCAGCCTCCATCGCGGTGTGAACTTGTTTACCGATGGCAACGACCGTCAAATCTGAGCCTTTCCTTTTAATTTCAGCTTTGCCGATCGGGATTGTATAGTAGCCTTCCGGAACCTCCCCAACCATGTTGTATAACGTTTTATCTTCAAAAAAGATGACGGGATCATTATCTTCTATGGCTGAAAGTAAGAGCCCTTTTGCGTCATAGGGGGATGAGGGAACAACGACCTTCAATCCAGGAATGCTAGTGAACAAGGCATAAAGGCTTTGTGAATGCTGCGCTGCAGCCCTGAACCCTGCGCCATGCATCGTACGGATTGTCACGGGAACCTGTGCCTTTCCTCCAAACATATAGCGGAACTTCGCACCTTGATTCAATACTTCATCCAAACAGCTGCCAATGAAATCATTGAACATTAACTCGGCAATCGGTCGTAAGCCTGTCGAAGCGGCTGCCATGGCCGCTCCCATATAACCTGCTTCCGCAATGGGTGTATCAAGGATTCTATCGCGGCCAAACTCTTGAACCAATCCTTTGGTGACACCTAAAACACCACCCCATGCTTCGTCATCCTGCAAATGATCAACCTCTGCTCCTCCGGCTACATCTTCTCCCATAAGGATGACATTTTCATCTTTTCTCATTGCCATGGCCATTGCTTCATTTATTGCTTGTGACATACTGATTTTTCTACTCATCTCAATTCCTCCTTTTATCATTTAATAGAATACATAAACATCTTTTAATAAATCGGAAGCATCTGGATATGGGCTATCTTCACTGAACTTAACTGCTTGTTTAATAGATTCCTCAACGGCAATCTCAAGAGAAATCAGTTCTTTTTCCGCCAGCAGATTCTGTTTGAGTAAGTAATTCCTAAACAGGGCAATCGCATCTTTCTCTTGTTTATGCTCCTTTTTATCTTGTTCTTTTTTATATTTCTGTGCATCTCCCTCGAAGTGTCCATAATTACGATATGTAACACATTCGATCAATGATGGACCTTCTCCCCTGCGAGCCCTCTGAACGGCTTCTTCGGCAGCCTTATACACAGCCAGCACATCTTTCCCATCCACTCGGACACCCGGGATATTGTAGCTAATCGCCCGATCGGCTATCGTTTTACAGCTAGAAGCATAATTGAATGGCGTTGCCTCCCCATACCCATTATTCTCTGCGATGAATATTACGGGTAGCTTCCAAATTGCCGCCAGATTTATACCCTCATGGAATGTCCCATGATTATTGGCACCATCACCAAAAAAGCAAACACTAACATGATCGGTCTTTTTATATTTCGCAGTTAATGCTGCACCGCATGCGAGCGGAAAGCCTCCGCCAACTATCCCGTTTGCACCTAACATCCCCTTATCCAAATCGGCAATATGCATGGAACCGCCTTTTCCCTTGCAAAGCCCTGTCACTTTCCCATAGATTTCAGCCATCATCCCGTTTAGGTCACATTCTTTTGCAATACAGTGGCCATGACCCCTGTGAGTGCTTGTAATGCTGTCCTTTTCGGAAAGGTGAGCACATACTCCAACAGCTACCGCTTCTTCCCCAGCATATAAATGGACAAAACCTGGTAAAATCCCTTTTGCAAAAGATTCATGAACCTGGTCTTCGAATTTCCTGATCTCCAGCATTTTTTTGTACATCCAATAAGCCCTGTCCTGTGATAACTTTATTTCATTCGATTGAACCGTTTCCATTTTTTAGCCCCCAATCATTAATAATGAGTCATTCTTTATATTGATATTGCAAATGCCGTGCCAAGATGGGAGGTCGCTAAAATGAGGATTTTATCTATTTTCAGTCGAAACAAAACGAGACAAAATGAGATTGTTGTCTCGTTTTGTCTCGTTTTGTTTAAATAAATTATCCCAATTCAATCATCACTGAAGTGAAAAAATGGTTTGAATGTGGAGGCAGCCTGTTTATGGAATAAATTCTTTATGAACCATTTATTTAGTGTCGGTACTTACTAACATGAATTTTGGTAATTATTAATTAATGAATACTAGAATTACTTAGGTGAGTGGCTATAAACAATGAAAAAAATCAAAAATTATTTATCTGAAAGAGTGGATATAAGGAGAAGTTAAAAATTAAAATTAGCAATTGATCATGATTATGATTATGATGCTATTTTAGATCTATTTGCTTTGTATTTATAAATTTATCCAGAAACGAAAAAAGACGGAACTTTACGCTCCGCCTTCATGCTAGAATATTTTTTTCTCATTCAGCTCGAGAGCTAATTTTTTAAAGAACTGTAGCGATTCTGGATTTCCCATGGAGTCTGCATTCACTACCTTATCAAACTCGAACCCTAATAACACTTTCCGAATCGGAACTTCCATTTTCTTTCCGTTCAATGTTTTTGGAATTTGTTCAACGACATGGATTTGGTCAGGAATAAAGCGAGGGGACACATGCCCTCTGATTTGTTCCTTGATTTTTGCCGTCAATGCTGTATCCAGGGTTTTACCGGGCTTAAGAACAACGAACAGCAGCAGTGAGGAACCGCGGCCAAGCACTTCCCTATCAATGACAAGGCTTTCCATCACCTCGTCGATCGCTTCGACGACCCGGTAGATATCGCTAGTTCCCATCCTTACACCAGAACGGTTGATGGTCGAGTCGGAACGTCCATAAATGATACAGCTGCCCTTGTCGTCAATCC
>NZ_JBHVQU010000264.1:0-4614 GCF_042886655.1 Peribacillus sp. NPDC058002
GCATATAGGAGTCCAGGTAGCAAAACGCGGATAACATACGCTATGCATAATTCGACATCAAAAAAGCCGATTTCCTTCTCTAAGGAAGTTCGGCTGTTACTTTTGGATTTACCGTTATATATTGCTTGATATAAATCTGATTACGCCTTCTTTTATTTCTTCATTTTTTGATGCCCAAACCCTAAAATAATTCGATTAGGATGTTTCCCTTTTTCTATAGTATGATTTTCTACTGGATAAATCCAACTCCAAATTTTTTGATTTCTTCTAGTAACTTTAAAAAATGGGAATCTTTCCATTCAACAATTAGGTGTAAACCTGTTAAATAACCCTTGTTCGAAAACGTTGTTTACAAGGATTCCAAACGAAGCAACAAAATCCATAGACATTGTATCGTCATCTATAACATCATCTTCATCAGAAGGTTCTTCACCTATGCTTTTAAAGTCTTGATTTTCAAAGCTATATACCAACTCAAACCATTTAAAAGATGGGCAAAATAATCCTCATCTCTTTCCCACCTGTTCTCTAAGCTAATTTGTGTAGTTCCTTTAAAGCCTTTTCCTTGCCCTGTCCAAAGCATAAAATTTGATTTTGGGTATAAAGGAAAATAATATAGAGATATCGCAAATTATCGAATTCCTTTTGTTCGATTAGTTTATACGCATTCCAAGCAAAATAGATTTTAATAAGACAGACAGAAAGGGGCGGGCACCGTTGAATCGGGAATCAAATATGATAAATGACGAACAGGCAGTTGAAATTTTCAAGGCTCTGTCAAATCAAATCAGAGTAAATATTCTGCAAATGTTGAAAGAACCTGATAATAACTTTTCCCCGCAGGCCCATGTCATCAAAGAAAAGGGCTTTGATGGCGGGGTTTGTGTTAGTGATATTCGCAGCAAAGTAGGACTATCACAGTCCACTACCTCCCAGTATTTATCTATCCTATTACAAAGCGGTCTGGTGGAAATGAATCGAATCGGACAATGGACTTATTATCGACGCAATGAGGAAACCATTAAACAGTTTGAAAAGTATATAGGCTTAAAAATATAACCTTTTAAGGAGGAGCAAGAGTGAGTTTTCAAAATCATCGTGCCTATAACAGCATGTACCAGAAAGACAAAATGACACTCGGATTTATCCTCCCGACTGCCAGGATGTCTAAAAATCCGATTATGGAGAATCAGCTGGAGCTTGCCCGTAAAATTGAGGAATATGGCTTTGCTTCATTATGGCTCCGTGATATTACGATGCAGAATTTGAATATTGATGATAACGGCCAAAAGTTCGATTTATGGATTTATTTGACGTATCTTGCTGCCTATACGAAGCACATTGCGTTAGTGACAGGAAGTGTAGTTCTCCCTTTGCGCCACCCCGTCAGGGTAGCCAAGGAAGCTGCATCAATCGATCAATTGTTTCCAGGTCGATTGATTATGGGAGTGGCATCAGGGGACAGGGAAAAAGACTTTACAGCTTTAGGGATATCTAAGCAAGAAAGCGGTCCGTTATTTAAAGAAAATTTCGAAATTCTCGACCGGCTGTTAAAAGAGGATCAGCCGACAATCCACAGCCACGCCGGGCTTATCGATGGTACAGATATGAGGTTAATCCCAAAGCCTGCATCTTCGATTCCGACCATGGTGACTGGATTTAGCAATCAGTCTATCAATTGGATAGCCATGAATGGGGATGGGTGGCTTCAATATCCAAGAGGCATTATTCAACAGGCGCAGCTTATCCAGGATTATCGTGCTTTAACTGAAGTTCATGCTCCAGGAGATTTTAAACCCTTCTCTCAAAGCTTGTTCATCAATTTATTGGAAAATCCCGATGAAATGCCTGTGCCCATACCCTTAGGCTATTCCGTGGGAAGAAACCGTTTAGTTGATTTACTTCATCAATTTCAAGCGATTGGTGTCAACCATTTGGCGTTTGTTCTGTATTTTTCCAAGCGCCCTCCAGAGGAAGTAATCCAGGAACTTGGAGAATTTGTTTTACCCTACTTCCCAACCCATAAAGGTACAGGCCAGCTTTAAAAAATTTAATTATATAAAAGGAGGAAGAATTATGACAAAGAGAGGCACGGCTGCGCTCTTATGAAATTTTGGCTCAGGCTGCAGTAAATTAAACAGTGTCTAGTCTAATAAAGGATTAAAGGATGTATTTTCTGCAGATATTAAATCAGTTAAATTAATGTGATTTAGATTGAAGCAGTAAAAGAAGACAAAGAATACAACCTGTAAATTCTTTTATAGTTTTGAAACAAAATTTTTAAAGAAAGAAGATGAGCATATGCCTGAAAATCATACAAAACAAATTACGGATATTCCATTCTCGGTCCTGGATCTCTCTCCAATTGCAGATGGAAGGACGCCGGCTGATTCTTTTCGCAATACTTTGGAGCTGGCCCGGCACGCTGAAAAGCTGGGGTATAACCGATATTGGCTCGCTGAGCATCATAATATGCCATTTATCGCCAGCTCTGCAACATCGGTAGTCATTTCCCATGTTGCAGCGGGTACATCAAAAATCCGGGTAGGTTCAGGCGGCATTATGCTGCCGAATCATGCACCTCTTGTTATTGCTGAGCAATTTGGTACTCTGGAATCATTATATCCAGGACGTATTGATCTTGGCTTGGGCCGTGCACCAGGCACTGATCAGCTTACCGCACGTGCATTAAGACGTGACTTGAGAAGTTCAGGAGAAGATTTCCCTGAGCAGCTGGCTGAGCTCCGGAATTACTTTGACCCTTCCCTGGCACAAGGATATAGTCATGTTAGAGCAATTCCGGGTGAGGGATTAAACATACCTATTTGGCTGTTAGGTTCGAGCGGATACAGTGCCCAACTGGCAGGAGAGCTTGGACTGCCGTTTGCATTTGCGAGCCATTTCTCGCCGCATAACACACTGCCGGCTATCCAGCTGTACCGCCGTTCGTTTAAGCCTTCTAAAGTACTGGACAAGCCGCATGCAATGGTAGGGCTAAACATCATTGCGGCCGATACAGATCAAGAAGCTGAGCGGCTCGCTACAACATTGCAGCAGCAGTTCTTGAATTTGATGCGCGGGAAGGAAGTCCCATTGCAGCCGCCAGTGGATAATATTAATGATATAGCGAGCGACTATGAAATAGCTGCCCTTGAGAATCAATTAGGAACTTCGATTGTCGGCAGTCCTCAAATCGTAAAAGAAAAGCTGGAAAAGGTTCTGGATGAAAGTCAAGCCGATGAAATTATGGCAATCGCCCAGGTTTACGATCATAAGGCCCGCCTCCATTCCTATGAAATATTGGCAGAAATTACTCAGCTAAAATAGGTCAAAACTGGCATCACCATGGAAGAAACGTTGCAATTAGTGGACAAGTTAGCGGACCAGGACCTGGATTATCTCCATATTTCTGTCGGCGGCTTTTGGAACGGATCAATCTGTGATGATAACAATCAGACACCCCGAGTTGTTATGATCCATGAGCATGTCGGCGATCGTGTTCCTGTGATGGGTGTTGGGATGCTGCGGACACCCGATGAAGTGATGAAAGCATTTGCAATAGGTGTACCTTTAATCGCTTTAGGGAGGGAATTGATAATGGGACCTCAGTGGGTACAAAAGTACAAGCCAGTGAAGAAGACGAAATCCTTACTCCATTATCTAAAAAAGATCAAAAAGAACTGGCTATTTCTGATGAAATGTGGGAGCACTATACTGGCATCCCTGGCTTCCTATTGTATAAGGAGTTCACTTATCTCATTTCATCTCTGCTTCCTTGAATTGTTCAACAAAAAATGGGAATCATGATGATAATTGTCCTTGCTCAGCAAGTATAAGAATATACCTTATACTAAACAAGACGGAACATTTTAAAGGGAAACCATCTTAGTGGTTTCCCTCCTTTATTGAGTATTAGAGCAGAAAATCAGCCATAGTTCATTTGTTTATGAATAGAAATTATTGTTAAATATAATCAACAATAGACGCCTATAAAGGATTGTATCTAAAGTGAACCTGGGATTAAAAGATAAAAAAGCACTCGTGACAGGCGGCAGTAAAGGTATTGGAAAAGCAATTGCTGTCGCGTTTGCCAAGGAAGGCACCAACCAATGTTGTAATTTGTGGCCGTGGTGAAGTAGTAAATTAATATAAGGAAAAAAAGACTTCAAAAGACAACTATCCCCTACTTTCAAACCATATGACAATCGCCAACTACTTTCAGAAAAGGATTATAAAAATTCAAAAGCAGGTGGAGAAAAACAACCTATTTTTCTCCACTTGCTTTATTTTATGGACTTATCGGACAGCCCCCTTGTGGAATTAATAATATTAATATAAAAAATTAACAGTATATTTATATAATTTTGGTTTAATTGAATTGTAAAATATAAATCACCTTGGAGGAATCATTAGATGATTAATAAGAAAATTGTGAAAACAGGAGCTACTTTAGCACTTGCCTTAGCTATTTCAGTTCCAGCACTATCACCGACAGCAGCTACTGCGAAGGAAAATAGTAAAATTGAATCTGTTAAATTTAATGGAATGAAAGCACCAGCTACTATCGATGAAATGGTAAAAACATATACAACTGCAACCGTTGATGTAAAATAT
>NZ_JBHVQU010000265.1:0-4591 GCF_042886655.1 Peribacillus sp. NPDC058002
AGTTTTGATGTATCCTCCTCAGAAAGAAATCCGTCCATTACGATTAAGCTCAAAATTAAATGACAAATCAAGGAATCCATGCGAAGTGACAACCTTACCAATAGAAAGATGATAAAAAAAATTGAAAAGGAAATGGAAGATGATATAACCAAGCAAGCAAATCGTCTTATTAAAGATTTTCAGAAAAAATCCCTTGACCCGATTGGATTGAATGAAAAATATCACGCCAAAAATAAAAAAATGACCTATGAACAATGGAGAAAGATCTATCCCATGATGGACATTAAAATAGAAACCAAAGTTGACATTCTCCAAACCGGGGTCTCTGAATAATAAATTTTCAGGAATCCTTTTCGAAAAGGAGCAAACTTTTTAAAAAAAATATGAAATTTCAGTCATTGCTACTTCAATCACAGGAATCTCTTTTGCTTTGCTTCCGCAGGTAACGATAAAAATGAATTGTACTCAGATAAAGTGACCTTCTTTGGCTCCCCGCCTTCTGCGATTTCCAGTTCAGTTGCTGTACCTCAAAATTATAACCGGTTATTGTTTAGTGGAACAGTCCCTCCTCTGGAGAGGTATAGAAATACAGAAAGGCAGGCAATCGGAATCTTGGAAACATTAAAAGCAGATTTGAAAACTAAAAGGCTTTCCCTCGCTGATGCTATCCATCTGCGTGTGTATGTCGCTCCAGATCCAAATCATGGAGATAAACCAGATTATCAAGGTTGGTTTGATGCCTATGCCCTGTTCTTTAATTCAAAGGAAAATCCAGTAAAAACCGCTCGTTCCACAGTAGGGGTGCAAAGTCTGGTTTCGCCGGATTATCTTATTGAGATTGAAGCAGAGGTAGCCTATAAAAATATCAGCAAGTCAAAAAATGAACAATGAGAGTGAATGATCATGTTTCAATACCGGTGTTCCAGGCTTAGTCATCATTCTTATCATTGCACTCCGGAAAACTTTTGAACAAAAAGAGACAGGAAAATATACCTGTCTCTCGCTGTATTTAATCAATCATGAAAATTCATTCCATCCGTCACTTCTTTAACGATGCCCGCATTGATGACAAAGTCACCGAAATGCTCTCCTTGCTGACGTTCTTTTGCATATCGGGATAGTAGTACACGCAACTCTTTCAATATCTCTTCTTCACCGATGTTTTCACGGTACATTTTGCTTAATCGGCTTCCGTCGAATGCAGCACCGAGATACATATTATATTTGCCAGGTGCCTTACCGATAAAACCTATTTCCCCGAGTGCATGCCGGGCACAGCCATTCGGGCAACCGGTCATGCGTATCGTAATTTCTTCGTTTTTCAGCCCGTTTTCATCTACGATGGCCTCGACTTTATCAAGCAGAACCGGCAAATAGCGCTCTGCTTCGGCCATTGCCAACCCGCATGTTGGAAGTGCCACGCATGCAATCGAGCTGCGTCGGAGCGCCGAATGATGTGCACCATCCGTTAAACCGTATGTTTCAAGCAATTCCATGATTTTTTTCTTTTTCTGACTTGATACATCTGCAATGATTAGGTTTTGATTGGCCGTCAAACGGAAATCACCCGTATGGACCTTTGCGATTTCACGCAAACCGGTCATCAGCTTGTAATCATTGGAATCGGCAATTCGGCCACCTTCGACAAATAGTGTAAAATGCCATTTTCCTTTCATGCCTTTTACCCATCCATAGCGGTCACCATTATTATCAAAATGATAAGTTCTCGCTTCATCCAACTTCCATTCTAGACGATTTTCCAATTCAGCCTTTACCGTTTCGAGCCCAAGCCGGTCAACCGTATACTTGAACCGTGCATTTTTCCGTACGGAACGGTTTCCATAATCACGCTGAATCGTAATGACTTTTTCAGCGACATCCAGTATTTGATCTGGGTTGCAAAAGCCGATTACCTTGGCTAGTTGGGGATATGTCGCCTTGTCACCATGGGTCATTCCCATACCGCCGCCGATCGCCACATTAAAACCAATGAGTTTTCCATTTTCAACAATGGCTATGAAGCCAAGATCCTGGGAGTAGACATCAATATCATTGGATGGAGGTACCGCAATGCCGATTTTAAACTTCCTTGGCAAATAAAGCTTTCCGTACATTGGTTCGACCTCCTCCAATTCAGAAGTACCGACCACTTTTTCTTCATCCAGCCAGATTTCATGGTACGCCCTTGTACGTGGCAAGAGGTAATCACTCAATTTTTTCGACCATTCATATACTTCGGAATGGATTTCGGATTGAAATGGAATCGAATTGCACATTACGTTCCGGTTTACATCTCCGCATGCAGCGATGGTATCCAGCATGGAAGCATGAATTTCCTGAATGGTTTTTTTCATATTCCATTTCAAAATACCGTGCATTTGAAATGTTTGTCTTGTGGTCAGTTTCAAGGTCCCGTTACCGTATTTTTGAGCAAGGTCATCCATAACAAGCCATTGAGAAGGCTGTGCCACCCCTCCGGGCATGCGGACACGCAACATAAACTGATAGGCAGGCTCCAGTTTTTGTTTCTGACGCTCATTGCGCAGATCCCGGTCATCCTGCAAATAACTGCCGTGATGTTTCATTAGTCGATTGTCATCATCCGGAATACCGGCACTAATCCGATCCTGCATCACTTTTCCAAGTGTACCTCGCAAATAATCGCTTTTGTCTTTAATTTGCTCAACATCACTAGGCGGGCCTTCTGGTGCTTTCAATAGTGCTTTCAATAGTGGGTTCACCATGTTGTTATCTCCTTTTCCTCCAAATTGTCAGTACACATCACGTTGATAGCGTTTATTTTGTTGCAATTCTTCAAGATAAGCTTGCGCATCAGCATGGCTCATATTGCCTTCTTTTTCAATGATCTCAATAAGCGTATTATGGACGTCATGTGCCATGTTTTTCTCATCACCGCAAATGTATAATGCTGCCCCTTCTTGAAGCCATTCGTATAATTCCCCGCTGTGCTCGCGCATCCGGTTTTGAACATACACTTTTTCATCAGTATCACGTGAAAAGGCAACATCCATTTTCGAAAGTACTCCTGTTTCCAACCACTTTTGCCATTCAGTCTGATAAAGGAAATCCGTCACGAAATGCTGATCGCCGAAAAAGAGCCACGTTTTCCCTTTCGCTTCTGATTCTTCGCGATCCTGGATAAAGGATCTGAACGGAGCTATACCCGTTCCCGGTCCAATCATGATTATTGGAGTGTCTGGGTTCTTCGGCTGCTTGAAATTCTGGTTATGCTGAATGTAAACAGGCAGCATGTCACCAGGCTGTAATCGGTCTGCACATAAAATGGAGCAGACACCTTTCCTTTCTCGTCCGTGACTTTCATACCGGACAGCCCCGATTGTCAAATGCACTTCATCCGGATATGCGGATAAGCTACTCGCAATTGAATATAGGCGGGCTGGAATTTTCCGGAGGATTGATACGAATTCTTGCGCCGATTCACCCCACGAGCCAAAATCACGGACAAAATCCAGCAAATCACGGCCTTCACGATATTCTTTTAATCTTTCTTCATTACCAGGCACTAAAAGCTCTTTTAAATCTTCGTTATCTGAAAGCTGGGCCGCTTGTTCAATGAGGGATTTTGTCAAAACCGTAATTTCAAAATTGGAGATGAGCGATTCCCTAAGCTGACGAACTTCTCCCTGTTTATTGACCTTCACGATTTCTTCTGGGTCCCAATTGAGTTCCTTAAGAAGCATATCCACTAAATCCGAATCATTTTTCGGATAAATACCAAGGCTGTCTCCAGGTTCGAATGCAAGACCAGAGCCTTCAAGAGATAACTCGAGATGATGTGTCTCTTTATTGGAGCCACGACCGTTCAAGTTTATATTTTCAAGCACTTCCGCTTTAAACGGATTTGTTCTCGAATACGTTTGTTCACCTACTGAAGCCACCGTTGCAGGAACTGCAGGAACTGCAGCAACAGAACTGCCTTGCCCTTCATTTAAACTAGAAATGACTCCTTCCAGCCATTCGGAAGCAGGCTCATCATAATCAAGGTCGCAGTCCATTCGCGGAAATAACCGTGTCCCGCCCAGTTCCTCCAAGCGTTTATCGAATTGTTTTCCCGTTTCACAGAAAAACTCATATGAACTATCCCCAAGCGCCAATACTGAAAAGCGGAGACCTTCGAGGCTCGGAGCCCTCCTGCCATGAAGATACTCATGGAAAGACAATGTATTATCCGGCGGATCACCTTCTCCATGCGTGCTAACGGAAATGAGGAGATTTTGGACTTTTTTCAAATTGTTGAATTTAAAGTCACTCATGGATGAAATGGTAACCTGAAAGCCATTACCCTCAAGCTTACTCGCCGCATTTTCTGCCAGCCCTTGAGCATTGCCCGACTGTGAACCATAAAGAATGGTCACCTCTTTTGATACTGTCTTTCCGCTGCTTTGAGCCTCCAATACCGGAGCGTCGGCTGAACTCATATTCGAAACTGACAAAGATGCAGCCAGATAACCGCTCAACCAAACTTTTTGTGTTTCTGTCAAACTAGGCAGGAGGCTGTTAAGGAGCTCTGCCTGCTCATGGTTAAAGGGACTGTTACTTACCTGAAGTC
>NZ_JBHVQU010000266.1:0-4575 GCF_042886655.1 Peribacillus sp. NPDC058002
TCCTCTTCATCCGGAGTCAGGTTTATCACTTTTTTCAAATCATCAACAGTCCGGATCGTATTCGTAAGCTGCCACAGCCAGTTGTTCCATTGTTCTTCGGTTACATCTTTCCAAAGCTCTATATCTTTCCAATTTCGATCTGGCTTATATAAGTCAAATAACATGGTAATACCTCCTGAGTTATGATAGTAGTATTAAATGCAAGAAGGGTGCCAAAATGACCCAAGAATTCAAATGCCCATAAAAAAAACCGGACTGCTGGGTGCATCCGGTTTTTTCCATTCAAATATGCTTTTTTATTTTATATTGCAAGGTCTGTCTTGGAATTTGCAATAGTTTCGATGCCTGGAAAACGTTACCGTTCGTTTGAAGCAGCGCCTCGGTAATCAATTTTGTTTCCATCTCAATCATGGCCTCACGAAGCGGAAGGATTTTTTCTGATGGGGTGGGCTTTTTTAAAAATTGGGGCAAATCTTCAAGATTCAAAACATCATTCTCCGTATGGTTCATCATGAACTCTATCGTATGTTTAAGCTCCCTTACGTTTCCAGGCCAATGATATTTACGAAAAAAAGCCTCAGTCTTCTCATCCATGCCTTTTATCGACCGTCCTAATTTACTGTTAAATATGGATATGAAATGTTGAGAAAGAAGCTCTATATCATCAATCCGCTCCCTTAACGGAGGCAACTCGTAGCTCAATACGTTCAATCGGTAAAACAAATCCGGCCTTAGCCTGTTTTCCGATACCTCCTTTTTCGGATCCATATTCATCGCAGCCATGATCCTGACATCCACCTGTACACTCTTTGTGCCGCCTATCCTCCTGATGAACCCATCTTCTAGTACACGCAGAAGCTTTGCCTGTAAGTCAATCGGCATCGATTGCAATTCATCCAAAAACAAAGTTCCGCCGTTGGCTAATTCAAACAATCCCTGACGTTCAATAGCACCAGTGTAGCTTCCTTTTGCCGTACCGAATAGAAGCGACTCCAATAAACTTTCTGGTAGGGCAGCACAATTTTGCGCGATGAAAGGTTCTTTACTGCGGCTCGAATCTTGGTGGATGCTTTGAACAAAAAGCTCTTTTCCTACACCGCTTTCCCCATAAACCAATACCGATGAGGAGGAGCGGGCAGCCTTTTTACCTTGTGATATCAAACCTTTAAACCCATTATCTTTTGTCAGGATTTCCGTAAAAGAATACAATCCGCCGTTTGCAGGCGTTTTCCTTTCAGGACTTTTGATCGTCTTGAGCGAGCTTTCCAGATCAGCTAACCTTTCAGATAATTGCTTCAAGCTTGAATAATCCTTGGCAATTTCTATTGCACCTATCATAAACCCATCAACATATATGGGGAGCGTCGTATTTAGCGTCTCTATGATTCGTCCATGTGCATTTACATACGATTGACTATAGTTGTAGATTGGTTTTTCAGATTTAATGACCCGGAGTAAGGTCGATGATTTGTGATTCAAAGAAGGAAAGGCTTCAAGCAACGGTTTCCCAATGACCTCACTTCTTTTCATCCCATCATGATTGGCTGCCACTCCGTTATAAAAGATGGTCATTCCTTTTGGATCTATCACATGAATGCCTTCATCAATGGTTTCTAATATTGCTTCCAACACTTCACTTGTATTAAAAAATTCACTTGGCAAAATATCCCCCCTAAAAGCCCTTCTTGCTAAATGTATATGAGGAAATGCCAAAAACTTGTCATCAACCGCCTAAAAATGAGCATTCAAGTTAAATTTTTCACCCAAAGGTTCATATCTTCCAGTTTATCAAAGATATAACAATTATTAGCCAAACGCCCGCGGTACGAGTAACCATGCTGATGCAATGCAGCATTCATGCCGAATGATAGCGACCTGGCAATCGAATAGATACAATAAATTCCATGTGAAATAAGATAGTCTTCAAGCGCGGAAATCAAGTGTTTCATCAAGCCGTACTGCCGATGTTCCGGCAATGTCGCACAATCGGTGATTTCTGCATTATGGTAAAAGGAATTAATTTCTGCGGAAGCAGCACTGACGATCCTCCCTTCATGGACAAAAACATAAAAAACCGTTCCCATTTCCATGCACTTTTCTACGTATACTGGATCATTCATCGGTGTGGGATACACTTCGAAAACCTTACCATACAATTGGGCCAGCTGAAGTGCATCGGTAACTTCTGCTTTACGGCCTTGATAGGCTGGCGGCGGATCATCCAGACCGGATTTTGTCGATAGACTCTGAACACCGGTAAGGATTTGATCTTCCTTCTCCCATTCTGCACTGTTGCGCCTTTCATTCCGGTTATATTTAACAAGGAAGAAACAATCGCTTCCCAAGAAGAATTTATCGATGCTACCTTCATATAGAAAGCCTTGAGCAAGCAATGCCATAACGTTTTCCCTGCGTGATTTGAAGATGATTTTTTCTGCTGATACGCCTTTAGCCACCTTCAAAGATTCCTCCAAACAATCTTGAAAATGACCTAGATAATCATCAACCCTGATTCGCTTATTAAAATGGTCGATCGTAATATGTATGGTGCACCTTGGCTTTTGAATTCTTTTTTCAATGATTTTAGCCTCCATTTGTCCGCTCCTTTCACAGCTTCGAAAATTGTTGCGAAAGGTCTGACCCTTCCTGGAATCAGACCTTGGGAAAAATGATTATTCCTGTTCCACCCCACACCATTCAATAATGGTCAATGCGATGATTTCCGCTACCTCCATCATTTTATCCACCTCTATATATTCGTTCGAATCATGGGCCATCTTTGTTTCCCCTGGTCCAAACACAACTACCGGGGTAGTGCCAACAGATGAAAGATACCCTCCATCCGTCGCCCAAGGGGATGCTTCGATAAGCGGTTCTTCCCCTACCACTTTTTCATAGTATGTGCCAATGGTCTTCATAAGCGGGTGATTTATTTCGAGATTGCCAGGCAGCCATCTGGCCCCAAACCATTCTAATTCAATAGGTTTTTCTTTGAACCATGCATCAGTCCGGTTTAAAGCATCTATCCGCTCCTTCAGCGACTTTTGTGCCGCTTCCATGGTTTCTGTCGGGGCGATGCCGAATCTACCTTCTAGAACGGCTGTATCCGGCACGGAGGAAGGCCAGTTCCCGCTTTGAATGCTACCAATGTTGATTGGAATCGGGATAGGGACATTTTTATAGAGTGAATGACGGAGTGACTCATTTCGTTCTTGTTCAAGCAACTTGATTTCATTCATTACTCCAACCGCTTTATCTATTGCACTGACTCCTTCATACCTCGTGCCTCCATGTGCAGACTTGCCTTTTATTCTCAGTCGAAACCACATCGAACCTTGTTGTAAAGGGAATAGTTTCATATTTGTAGGCTCCGGAATGATTGCGCCATCAGCATTGTACCCCCGTATGACTGCCGCAAGTGTGCCGGCACCACCGCTTTCTTCTTCAATTACACTCTGGAATATCACATCTCCCTTCAATTGGATTCCAGATTCGACGATCGCTTCGATTGCGAGCAATAAAGATACATTGCCGCCTTTCATATCCGTCGTTCCCCGCCCGAAAACTTTCCCGTCTATCAACTTGCCGCTATATGGTTCATCGTGCCATGCTGCATGATCTCCTTCAGGAACTACATCAATATGCCCGTTTAAAATAAGGGATTTCCCATTTCCTGTTCCTCTTTTAATAGCCACAAGGTTCGGATTTCCTTTAAAGTCCCTGCGGTCGCAATAAAAATGGGGATGTTTTCTTAAGTGTTCATCTCCGATTTCCCAAAGATCAATTTCTAGTCCAAGTTGTCTGCACTTCTCGACCACTATTGCTTGTGCACTTCCTTCTTGCCCCCTTTTGCTCGGTTCCTGAACCAGTTTTTGCAAAAGTTGAACCCCATTCATCCGATGTTCCTTTAACCATGTTCTTATTTTTTCCTCATACATATCCATTCTCCTCTCTCATTCTTTTAAAATATGGATGTATTCAGAGACGGTAAACGAGGCTTCGGTCCGATTCCTGATTTCCTGAATGCTGGACGTATCAAATACATCAGTTAATAGAAGGCCCTTCGAAGTTACGGAAAACACGCCTAATTCGGTGATGATCATATGTACGCATTTCTTGGCAGTTAACGGCAACGTACATTTTTTGACTAATTTAGACATACCCGCTTTATCGTTATGTTCCATCAAGACAATGACCTTTTTTGCCTTCGCAGCCAGTTCCATTGCACCGCCCATGCCTGGCACCCGCTTTCCCGGGACAATCCAATTAGCGAGGTCCCCCGCTTGACTTACTTGAAGGGCTCCTAGAATCGTGATATCCACCCTGCCTCGCCGTATCATCCCAAATGCAACAGTACTGTCGCAGTAAGAAGCACCGGCTCTAATGGTGATCGGCAATCCCCCGGCATTGCAAAGATGCGGATCTTCCTTCCCCATTTCAGGAGTACTGCCAATTCCCACAAGGCCATTTTCTGCATGAAACATAACTTTATGATCATTCAAAAGATGATTCGGTACAAGTGATGGAATGCCAATTCCCAAATTGACAAGCATCCCATCGCTTATTTCTGCTGCT
>NZ_JBHVQU010000267.1:0-4567 GCF_042886655.1 Peribacillus sp. NPDC058002
GCCAGTACACCTCCGCTATGAGGCGTGAAAATGATCGGCGTATCATATTCCTGAATTAATCGTTTAGCATTCGACCCTGTTTCATTAGGTAAGTATTTATCATCCAACGATACTAAATTCAGCGTGTATTTCTTACCATCTACTTCAAACCCGCCAGCATCGTTAATTTCATTCACGGCCATTTCGACACCATTCAATGTCCGTTTCCCATATAAGGCTGCTGCCCCGCTTAAAGGACCGCTAAAACCGATGTTAACGACATTTTCACTTTTGCCTTTACTGCCACTGCTTGACACAGGGCTATCCCCTTTATTGCAGCCGGTCAAAACAGTGATGATTAGCAAGAGAAAGACAAGTAATACTTTCAGTTTTTTCATAATGATCCCTCCATTCAATTTTTTCAGGCCCCAATATATGCTTTCCTTACTTCATCATTTGCTAATAACTCACTTGCTGTCCCTTGAACGACAATTTCCCCATTTTCAAAAACATATCCTTTATCTGCAATGCCGAGAGCGGCATTCGCATTTTGTTCAGCTAGCAGGACCGTGATTCCTTCGCGATTTATTTCTTCGATGACCCGAAACATTTGCTCGACAATAAGTGGAGCGAGTCCCACCGAAGGCTCATCAAGCATCAACAATTTCGGTTTTGACATCAAGGCTCTTCCAATTGCGAGCATTTGCTGTTGGCCTCCGCTCAGGCTTCCCGCTTCATCATGATGTTTTTCTTTTAAAATCGGGAATAAGTGATAGACGTATTCCAAGGAATCCTTAATCTCCGCTTTCTTCTTTCGGTGCACATAAGCACCCATCCTCAAATTTTCCGAGACAGTCATCTGTGGAAACAGTTTACGTCCTTCGGCACACTGGACGATTCCTTCCCGAACATTATTATCCGGGGCCCTGCCCCCTATCGGCATGCCCAGAAAATGAATTTCCCCCTTGGACAGCTTACTGATTCCGCTTATGGAACGAAAAGTCGTGCTTTTTCCCGCCCCATTCGCTCCTAACAAAACAACGATCTCTCCCTTGGCAACTTCGATATTCACATGATTTATCGCAGTGAAACTCCCATAATTCACGACGACATCAGTTAACTTAAGCACTGGCACTACCTCCCAAATAGGCTTTAATCACCGCTTCATTTCCGCGGATTTCCTTAGGTGTGCCCTCGGCGATTTTTTCTCCGTAATTAAGGACCATGATGTGATCTGCCAAGTTCATGATCATATGCATTTTGTGCTCGATTAAACAAACGGTCAGTCCCGATCGATTCAATTTTTTAATCAGTTCTGTCAAGCCTTCCGTTTCATCCGGATTGATTCCCGCAGCAGGTTCATCAAGAAAGATAATTTCCGGTTCCGTCGCAAGGGCAAGGGCAATGGCTGTCCGTTTCTTTTCCTCCTGGGAGATGCTGGAGACCATTCTGTCAGCCGATTCCGTCAATCCAACAATATCAAGTACCTCCATTGCCTTATCCCTACATGCCGCTTCCTCCCGTTTTAATCTTTTAGTTCTTAGAATGGCATCCACCAGATTGGATTTGGTTCGCAGTCTATGCCCGACAATGACATTATCCAATACGGTCGATTGATCAAAAAGGCTTGTCGTTTGAAAGGTTCTTGAAATTCCGAGCCCCGCTATTTCATTTGCAGGAAGTTTGGTGATATCAATCCCTTTAAAAAGGACCGTCCCAGAAGTTGGCCGATGAAAGCCGCTGATCAAGTTAAAAAAAGTTGATTTCCCTGCACCATTTGGTCCGATTATTGCATTGATTCTACCTTTCTCAATCGTAAAATCCACATTATTTACGGCCGCCAATCCTCCAAATCGCTTTGTCAAATTCCTCGTTTCGATTAGCAATTTCATCCCTCCTCAGCTTTTATGTGCATTTCGCTCCTCACCCCGGACAGCTCATTATCTTTTCGCTTTCTTTGCCAATCAAAAAAGGCACCTGCGATTCCGCGCGGATAAAAGATAATGATCACCGTCAGCAAAGGCCCGAATATCAACATTCGATATTCTTGAAGGAATTGCAAATTCTGCGAAAGGATTACTAGCAATAATGTTCCTACCAACGGGCCTGAGAGTGTCCCAATTCCACCAACCAATAAATACATCAATAGATCGAACATGATGGCAGTTGATCCGATATCCGGTCCAATGAAACGAATGAATGAAGCATACAAGGCACCAGCCAATCCTGCAAAGAAAGTGGATAGGACAAATGCCGTTAATTTATTTTTCATTGTGGATATACCAATCGTTTGAGCAAGATCCTCGCTGTTCCTGATGGCCATATACGTCCTGCCTGTCAACGAGCGTATAATTCGATACACAATTAAAATCACTGCAAGCAGGAAAATGAGGACTAGATAATATTGGGATGCTGCAGTATCGAAGGTGATCGGCCCTATATTTCCAGGAGCAGGTATACCGATCAATCCCCTAACCCCCTCTGTAAGTCCCTCCCATTTATCGATGACCAGGTATATGATGTAACCCACACATAGGGTATAAATCGCAAAAAAGTGTTCCTTTGTCCTCAGGGCGATCAAGCCAATCAAAAACCCAATTGTACATGTGATTAAACATGCCACTACAAGTGCCAGCCAAAAGTTCATTCCTGTTTTTACCGTCAGAAGGCCTAGTGAATATGCTCCAATCGCAAAAAAACCAGCATGTGCAAGCGAGAGATATCCAGTATAGCCTGATAATAAATTGATTCCATATACAGCTATCGCCCAGATGAACGAAAGTGTCAGCATATGGAGATAATAGTCGTTTTGCGCGATAAAGGGGAATGAAAAAGCAAAGATGATAAGTGCGATAATCCCATTTCTTTTCGTTAATATCTTCACGCTACCTCTCCCCCTTGGCAAAAAGACCTGTTGGTTTCACGGTTAATATTACGACTAAAAGAATGAATGCAATGATGTCCTTATAGTCATTTGAAATATAAGTTGCGCCCAAGCTCTCACTGAAACCGAGGATATATCCACCTACAATCGCCCCCGGGATGCTCCCCATCCCTCCCAAGATGATAATGACGAATGCTTTTAGGATGACTAAATGCCCCATTCCTGGAAAGACAAGGTTAATCGGTGATGCAAGGGATGAAGCGATCGCTGCCAATCCACCCGATATCATGAAGGTAAGCATCGCGACTTTATTAATGTTGATTCCTACTAATGACGCCCCTTCACGGCTTTGGGACATCGCTATTATCGTTGAACCGGCATAAGTTTTCTTAAGGAAAAGGTAAAGTAAAACCATCACTGCGATAGCTGACACGATGATCAATAATCGCTGGAGCGTGAATGTCAGGCCCATGATATTGACTACTTGGCCGTATGGGGAAGTCATTGTATGGAAGTCGGCACCCCAGACAAATTGGGCAAAAGCTTCAAGAAAAAGGAGAATTCCGATTGCTGCAATCTTATCGTGCAATGGAGGTGCCTCCCTTAACAGGCGGAACACGAAACGTTCCAAAAGGACTCCCAACAAACCAACAACGATAATGGATACGAACATGGCAATCCAGTAATTGACCCCATATAATGTCATCATTGACAATGTGATGTATCCACCCAACATATATAGGGCACCGTGGGCAAAGTTCGGGATATGCAAAATTCCATATACTAACGTCAATCCCAGGGCAACAAGACTATATACGCTGCCAATCGTCAAACCATTGAAAAGCTGCTGGATCAAAATCTCCATTTACTTCCTCCTTAAAAATTATTGAGTTTCACTTTGCTGTACCTTCCCTGTATCGCTATCCTGTCCATATTTTGAAAGCTTACATCTGCGACGAAAAGCACCTTCACTTATTTCCCCACAGGCTCAACCTCCCGGAGAGGAACAGCAAGTTTTATTTCCCTATATTCTCAACAACAGATATAGCTTAGGGTGTAGCGCAAAAAGCCCAATGATCGGTTGTTAGCGCTTTCATTTTTGGTGACCACTTAATTCAATTGGTTATCATCAGAAATTATCATAGTTTCATTGACTCTACTTAAGGATTAAGTGGTATGCTGACAAGCATATGCTGTTTTTAGGGATAGCCAATGATTCCATCCTCTCTTTAATAACGGTTTACCCATCGTATTTCTGGTCCGTTCACCCCTTTCGCCTCGCACCTTCTATAGGAGGATCATTTCGCAGATTAATTTCCTGTTACCTGTTGTTCCTGTTACCTGTTGTTCCTGTTACCTGTTATTCCTGTTATATAAATGCAAGTGCCGTGCCAAACATTAAATCACCGTCAATAAGGCTATTCACGAGTCAGTGAATTCATTATTGAATTGTAAAAATCAAAAGTATCGATTCCATATGGGATGTCCGTCATTCACTATTGACTGAAAAATTCATTTCTGAATCAATAAAAGAATTAATTGTAGACATAAAATGAAAAGGATTCACGCAATAGCAGGTGAAAAACCAACTTTACAACCTATAAATTTCTAGGCTGTTTCCGCATACTTTGGTGCTATTTACCAAGTAATGCGGTGTGGTTGATTTCCCCTCCAGATGCTCGCTTTCCGCGGGGCGGGCGGTGA
>NZ_JBHVQU010000268.1:0-4564 GCF_042886655.1 Peribacillus sp. NPDC058002
CCATTCTCCCATCGTATTGATATACTCTGATCTCCAGCCCATATCACGGTCTACAATGAAACAGGTTACCCCTTCCGTTCCGGTTGCTTGATGACGTTCTTTGTCGGTTATAGCAATGACCATGACAAAATCGGCATCATTTCCTCCGGTAATGAAAGTTTTTTCACCGTTAAGCACCCATTCATTCCCTTCTTTTACTGCCGTCATTTTAATATTTCGCGTATCGGACCCAGCCCCCGGCTCCGTCATGGCAAAACAGGACTTTTTCTCACCGTTAATCGTAGGGATCAGATATTTCTGTTTCTGTTCTTCATTTGCATAATAAAGTATGTTATCAGCCGAACCTCCAAAGCTGAATGGTACAAATGTTTTTGATACTTCCATCAAGACAATTGCCATCATAAGCTGCCCTAGGTCTGCACCGCCATATTCCTCCGGGGTATTGATGCCCCAAAACCCAGCATTTTTTGCTTTTTCCTGTAAATCTTTCAATGTCCCCTCTGGTAAACTAGGTTTTCCTGCCATTTCATTGCGAAGCACTTCATTTTCCAAGGGAATCAATTCATTTTCCACGAACTTGCGTATTGTTTTTTGCACCATTTTTTGTTCATCCGATAGTCGTAAATCCATCTTAACCCCTCCGCTTTCCAATTAGATTAGTTTTGATATTTTCTCTTCAATTGTCCGGTGATGATATTTTTTTGGATTTCGGATGTGCCTTCATATATTCTAGTGATTCGGGCATCCCGATAGAAACGTTCAATCGGATAATCCTTCATGTATCCCATCCCGCCATGAATCTGAACGGCCTTATCAGCGACACGATTATATACTTCCGAACCATACAACTTAAGCATTGCCGCTTCTTTAATGATTTTTTCTTGCTGATCGACCATCCATGCAACCCGGTATGTGAAGGAGCGAAGTGCCTCTATTTCCATTGCCATCTCGGCAATCATGTGGGATACGGCCTGATGATCAATGATCGGGACATTGAATTGTTCACGTTCTGTGGCATATTTAGTAGATAGGTCGAGCAGGTATTGGCAGGACCCCAAATTACGGGCCGCAAGGCCTGCGCGGCCATTCGCAAGGATTTTCAATGCATTTACATACCCTTGGCCAACGTCCCCAAGTACATTTTCGGCAGGAACCTCGCAATCTTCAAAAACCAATTCGGCCGAATGTGAGCCTCGAAGACCCATCTTCCTTTCCAGGCTGCCAACTCTAAAACCCGGAAAATCCTTTTCTACTATGAATGAGGTGATTCCTTTCGCCCCTTTATCTTTGTCCGTTACAGCCATAACTGTAAAAATATCAGCTACATCTGCATTCGTTATATAATGCTTGGTCCCATTTAGAATATATTTATCACCATTTTTGACAGCCGTCATTTTGAGATTCGTTGCATGGGACCCAGCTGCAGGCTCAGTTAAAGCAAATGCGCCAATTCTATTACCGCTTGCCATATCTGGTAGATACTTTTCCTTTTGCATTGCATTGCCCATTTCAACTATCCCCACCGTCCCTATACCGGTATGGGCCCCTATCAGAGTGGTATATCCATTATGGGTTTTGCCGATTTCCTCATATAAAGCACATTTTCCCACCATCCCGATTCCGAGCCCGCCATACCTTTCCGGGATACTAAGTCCGAATAGACCGATTTCCTTCGATAAATTTATTATGGATTCCGGGATATGATCTTCATCCTCTATCTGCATGGAAAATGGATCGATTTGCTCTTCTATAAACTGGCGTATATTTTCTTTTAATAGCAAGATGTCTTCATCTAAGCGAAAGTCCATTTGCATTCCCCTTTATCTGCGAATTATTGTTAACGCTTTCATATTTTATCCGAATAAGCGACATGTTTTTCTTGAAGTTTGCGTTTTAAGATTTTACCGACCGCCGTCTTCGGAAGTTCTCTTTCAAATGTGATTGCTTTTGGGACTTTAAAGGCAGCGAGCTGCTTTCGGCAATAATCCTTCAATTCGTTTTCAGTTATTCTTTCATTTGGTTTTAGAACTACCGCAGCTTGTACCGTTTCACCGCGATATTGATCGGGAACGCCAAAGACGGCAGCTTCCAGAATCTTAGGATGGCTGTATAGTATATCTTCAATTTCAATTGGGTAAATATTGAAACCGCCAGCGATGATCATTTCTTTCTTCCGTCCCACAATGTAAAAGAAGCCATCTTCATCCATCTTGGCAATATCACCGGTATGCAGCCATCCGTTTTGAATCGTCTGCCGCGTCTCTTCCGGCATGCCCCAATAGCCTTTCATTACCTGTGGGCCCTTTATGACCAATTCACCTGGTGTATCAACCAAAAGGGCAGGCTCCCCTGTAATACTGTCAACGATGGCGGCATCGGTATTTTGTATAGGAATCCCGATACTTCCGGATTTTTGCAGGCCGCTAACTGGATTCCGGTGCGTGACTGGTGACGCCTCAGACAGGCCATAGCCCTCTGCAATCTTTGTTCCACTCAATTCGTTGAATCTTGACAGTACATTCAATGGCAATGGTGACGAACCCGAAACGCAAGATCTCAATGTATCCAAATTAAATGGATGGGACTGGTAATATTGTAATAACGCAATATACATCGTCGGTACCCCTGGAAAAATAGTCGGTTTAAGATTATTGATGATATCGACGATCTCCGTCACCTGAAACCGTGATACAAGAATTAATTCCCCTCCATTATAAAACGTCAGGTTCATTCCTGAAGTCATGCCGTAAACATGAAATAATGGGGAAACGCCAAGTACCCTTTCCTTCCCCTTTTGAGTATTGATTCTTGAAGTGGCTGCACTCTGCAGCGTATTGGCAACAATATTACGATGGGTTAGCATCGCCCCTTTAGAACGCCCTGTCGTTCCTCCTGTATATTGGAGAACGGCGACATCTTCGGCAGGTTCAATCTCCACAGTGAAATCCGCCTCTGTTACAGATAGTAGCTTTTCTGTCATTTCACATTTGCCCATTTCCAGAGACACGCTCAGCACCTTTTCAACATCGGTTTCAGCTATAATGGCTTCAACTATTGGCAATAAATCGTCGAGGACAATGATGTGCCTTGCACCTGAATCTTTCAGGACATGTATTAATTCGTTCGCCTTATACATTGGATTGACTTGGACAACAATGGCTCCAATCAAAAGGGTTCCAAAAAAACCAATTGGATATTGGGGACAATTGGGAAGCATAAGAGCCACACGATCTCCCTTTCCAACACCCTCATCAGCAAGCACGCGTGCACATCTTTTCACTAACTTCCCCAACTCTGAATATGTATACCTCTGCTCCATGTACGTAACCGCTGTTTTATTCGAATATTGTTCGACTGATTGATAAAATAGTTCTGTCAAAGACATTTCAGGAATATCAATCTCAATTGGATTTCCTTGCGGGATATGCTTTTTCCAAGGTCTATCCATTGGTCCTCCCCTTTCTTCATTCAAAAAATAAAGAAGTCATACTAAACAATATGCAAGGAGTGTGCCAAAAATAAATCGTTATGTTTCATGGGTTCTATGAATGGTAAAATTCAAAATTGAATTATTTGCTGTCCTCTTAATAATATTCGGTTCATAATACTAGAATTTAAATTTGACTCAATAAGTCATTTTTGAATTGATTGATTAACTTCGTAAAAGAAATCAACTTGTAGTGCGGGGCAGGTGCGGATTATTTTCTGGAAGGATATGACTAGTCATTTAAAGGAAAATAAACGGGATGCTGATAAGATCAGCATCCCGTTCAAAAAATGATTCACTGCTCTATGGCGGAGTCATCTTCCAATGATATTTTCCATAATTCTTTCGCTTTCCCACTAACCGTTTCATCAAAAACAAATGACCCATTCGTATACCGATCATGATTTTTTAATGAAGCGGCATGAATCGTTTCAATGGTTCCCTTTTCAGACAGAATGAATAGACTGTCGGTTTTGTTAATGATATCGAAACCAATGACCCTATGAGGATTCGATTTCAATTCCCTCAAGACCACGACACCGCGTTTTGCCCGGCTCGTTTTTTCAAACTCGGTTAATTTCATTTTCTTTATGGCCCCGCGCTGTGTAACGATAAAGATCGATTCTTTACTATCCTTGGCCAAAACCTTTCCGCCAATGACATAATCATCTTCTTTCAAATTAATCCCTTTGACTCCCGCCGCCCGGACACCGACAACACTTACTTCTTCTTCATCAAACCATAAACCGTATCCGTTATGAGTAACTAGGAAAAGGTCAGCCTGGCCATCGGTATGGTGGACATCTACCAGTTCATCGTCACCTTTTAAATTGACACCAACCAGCGGTTTTGAATGACGCTGGGCTTTATAAGAAGCTAATTCTGTCTTTTTCACCATACCATTTTTCGTAATGAACACTAAGAATTCCGGCATGGTAAAATCTTTGATTGGAATAGCTTTTATGATTTGTTCTTCCCTGTCGATTGGAATGATGTTCGCGATATGCTGACCGGTTTCCTTCCAGCGAATATCAGGAAGCTGATGAACTGGACAGTATAGGTAGTTCCCTTTGGATG
>NZ_JBHVQU010000269.1:0-1889 GCF_042886655.1 Peribacillus sp. NPDC058002
TATCAATACGATGGGAGAATGGGGACCGGCCGGTTTAGTTTTTGATAATGTCAGGGTACCCGAAGAAAACATCTTAGGGGAAGTGCATGGCGGTTATCAACTAGGCTTGGAATGGATTGGGTTTGCAAGATGGATCGTTGGCGCACGCGCTGTCGGTTCTGCAGAAAGATTGCTGCAAATGGCTATAGAATACGCTAAAGAACGAGTCACATTCGGTAAACCGATCGCGGAGCGCCAGGCCATTCAATGGCAGATAGCTGATTCGGCCGTAGAGATCGAAGCTGCAAGATGGCTCGTATTGAATGCGGCTTTTACACTTGATAATGGGGAAGACAATCGCCATTTAGCTTCAATGGCTAAACTTTATGGAGCCAATATGGGGAATCGGGTCGTTGATCGCGTATTGCAGATACACGGAGGCATGGGCTATACGAAGGAGCTACCCATCGAGCGTTGGTACCGTGAGGCCAGGCTTTGGAGGATTTATGATGGTACGGATGAAATACAGCGTATGATCATTTCCCGAAATTTGATTAAGGGGCATGTTAAATTAGGACAATTCTTATAATAGATTGGGAGGAAACGATTATGACAGGGAGATTTTCAGGCAAAACGGCTTTAGTTACAGGTGGAAGCAGGGGGATTGGCCGGGCGATCGTCGAACTATTTGCCAGTGAAGGCGCAAACGTGGCGATTATCGATATCAACGAAGAGGTTTTGACATCAACTGGAAATGAATTAAGGGATAAGGGTTATACCATTTTTACCAAAGTGGCCAATGTGGTCAATTCCGAAGAGATGGATGCATCAATAAAAGCAATAGCCGATACATTCGGATCGCTTGATATTCTCGTGAATAATGCTGGGGTCATCCGGGATAATCTACTTTTCAAAATGACCGATTCAGATTGGCAGACGGTAATGGATGTGCATTTAAAAGGTACTTTCAATGCAGTACGTGCCGCCCAGAAGCATATGGTTGCAAATAAATACGGAAGAATCATCAATATATCATCCACTTCGGCCCTAGGTAACCGCGGTCAGGCTAATTATTCAGCTGCTAAAGCCGGGCTTCAGGGGTTAACAAAAACACTGGCGATTGAACTTGGCAAATATGGGATAACGGCTAATTCGGTCGCACCAGGTTTTATCGAAACCGAAATGACGAAAGAAACAGCTAGGCGGGTGGGAGTGAGTTTTGAGCAATTCATCCAGGATAGGGCAAACAGCATTCCGGTTGCAAGAAGCGGTTTGCCAAGTGATATTGCTCATGCTGTTGCATTCTTTGCCGATGAAGCATCCTCATTCATTAGTGGGCAGGTTTTATATGTTGCGGGCGGTCCAAAAAATTAAGGGAGAAGGCGGGATGTTATGTTCAACGAATGTATTGGAAAACGATCCACCCCCGTTAAAAATATAGTTGAACGGGGAGCCGTTAAAAAATTCGCATTATCGATTGGTGATCCCCACCCGATTTTCATTGATGAAGAAATAGGCAGGCAATCAAGGTACGGAACGAATATAGCTCCACCAACTTTCCCAAGGGTCTTTGATTTTGGGACGATAGAAAGTTTAAATCTCCCGAATAAAGGATTGATTCATGGTGAGCAGATATATCGCTATAACAGGCCGCTGAAGGTAGGGGAAGAAATCACCTGTTATACGGAAGTGAAAAACTATTATGAGAAAAAAGGGAAACAAGGGGAAATGGGATTTCTAGCCTTTAAAAATTATGGGTCGGATGCGAATGGGGAACTTGTCTTCACTGCTGAACAGCTTGTCATTTTAAATGAAACGATCAGAAGGATGGTGATGATTAAGTGACGACATTAACGGAACTTCATATTGGTGACTCGTTACATTCAATCGAGCTTCCGCCTGTAACGCGA
>NZ_JBHVQU010000269.1:1899-4540 GCF_042886655.1 Peribacillus sp. NPDC058002
CGATTGGACCTCATTAAATATGCAGGCGCATCAGGTGATTTCAATCCCATTCATACCATTGATGAAGAAGCAAAGAATGCTGGTCTTCCCGGTATCATCGCACATGGAATGTGGACGATGGGAAACCTCGCAAAGCTTTTCAGTAATCTTTATGAAACTGGATTTATCGAAGAATACAAGATTCGCTTCAAAGGAATGGTTTTCTTGAATGATGTCATAACTCTTCATGCGGATCTAAAAGAAAGAAATGGGGATAGATATTTTTTCAATGTAGCGGCCACTAACCAATCAGGTAAGGAAGCGATCAGTGGAGAGGTTATTTTTAAGACTTACTGAGGGAAGGTAAATTACTTCATCACTTCCAGTCTGTCTACAAAAAGGAGTTTGGAATGGTCTCATCCCGAACCATGAATTTAGAACAAGTTTTTTTACTGTTTATGAAACTTTCACTAGATTGAAGAAATTTGCGGCACTCCTGCCGAATAACTGGCTAGCCAAGACCCCACAGACGCTTGCTTTGATGAGGCTTGGCAGACAGTCGGCGGAAAGGGAGCGGATTTCTGAAATCAACTAGAATTTTTTTATAAAGAAAACTGTAGGCAAACTGACCTTCTGTTAATTTGTCTAAAGTCTGTAGTGATGAAAATTATTTCATCACTACTTTTTTTAGGAGCGAAATTCGACAATTTTAAAGGAGTTTCGAATTTTATCCAGAATTGTACTTAAAAAGAATTCTTTTTGCGGCGGTGAATAGTAATGAATCAAGTGAAACAGGATTCTCAGATAAATTTGCTCAAAGAGTGGACCTTTCCTGCACTGGTCGTGGATTCTGCAAATCGGATAAAGGATTGGGGCACCTATTTTAATCAGTCATTAAGAAAGAATGGTAATAATACACTAACCGAACAATTCGATGAGTGGCAATTTCTAGATAATAAAAGGCTTGCAGCTGCAAGGCTGCATGATAAACGGTATTTATTTTTATTAATGAAACAAATGGGTACTGACAATAATCTATATATAGGCAGTGAAACAGAATTTTTGGACGAATTATTGATTGATGCTCATAAAACGGATAAATTGAATCGCGCTCTGGATGCCATTATCGAAAATTCCTATGATGGGATATACATCACCGATCAAGATGGAGTCACGCTTTATACCAATTCGGCAATTGAACGGATCACTGGCATACCAAAAGAGTATTATATCGGCAAATCGGTGGACCAATTGATTAAACGCGGCATCTTGAATGCTTCGGTGACGCATAAGGTAGTGAAGCTGAGACGAACGGTATCGGTCGTACAGGATAATTTTGCCGGAAAGGAAACATTGATTACTGGAAGTCCCGTTTTTAATGCCGAAGGGGAGATAGAGCAAGTCGTTACGAATATAAGGGATTTATCTGATTTAAATGAACTGATGCATGAGTTGACGAAAGTTAATGAGCTGAATAATCAATATAAGCAGGAAATTGAGAAACTGCGGAAGATAACAAGCAAGGATGGAGTCGTATTTGTCAGTGATAAAATGAAAATGATCTATGAGATTGCTGAAAGAATATCGGATATCGATGCGACCGTACTCATTCTGGGGGAAACGGGTGTTGGAAAGGATGTCCTTGCCCGCAATATTTATAATCGGAGCATCCGATCTAAAAAAGGGGACTTCATCAAAATAAATTGCGGAGCAATTCCCGCCGATTTATTGGAATCCGAGCTTTTTGGATATGAAGGAGGGGCATTTACCGGAGCCAATCAAAAAGGCAAACCAGGGATGTTTGAGCTGGCAGAGAGTGGGATCTTATTCTTGGATGAAGTCGGTGAGCTTCCCTTGCAACTTCAAGTGAAGCTGCTTCGGGCGCTTCAGGAAAGGGAGATTCAAAGAATCGGAGGTACAAAGCCAAAGAAAATCGATGTTCGGATAATAGCAGCCACGAACCGAAATTTATCGGAGATGGTCAAATCGGGTGATTTTCGCGAAGACCTCTTCTACAGGCTGAATGTCATTCCAATCACGATTCCTCCTTTAAGGGAAAGAAGAGAGGATATCTTGGCATTGATTGACTTATTTTTAACAAAGGCTAACGAACAATATAAATTCTCAAAAGAAATAGATTCGCGGCTGAAGGAATATTTTTATCAACATGATTGGCCAGGAAATGTCCGTGAATTGATTAATATAGTGGAGAGGCTCGTCGTGCTGACGGATAATCAAATATTATCGATTAACGACCTTCCGGAAGAATATCAGCCGGAAAACCGGAATCAGCCGGACCTCAATGCTACCCTAACTTTAAAAGAAGCGGTGGAAAGGGCCGAAAAGGAAATCTTGACGAAAGCGGCTCAAACCTACCAAACTACATATGAAATCGCAGAAGCCCTTGATTCCAGCCAGGCAACAATTGTGAGGAAACTTAAAAAATATCGATTAAAGGTCAGTGGAAAAGAATAAGTAAGTATGAACAGCACCTGCATTGTTGGACATTATTCAACAATGCAGGTGCTGTTTTTTTGCTGAAATTCCTAATTATATGTACGCGTTTTTTGGGGACTGGTTTTATTACTTTTTGGGTTTTTAGAAATTGGCTCTTTTCGTAAAGATTGTTGTTTTTAAAAACTAAACGATTTAAGGTTGATGG
>NZ_JBHVQU010000270.1:0-4537 GCF_042886655.1 Peribacillus sp. NPDC058002
TTGAAAAAATTGATAAACCTTACTCCTTATGAAGAGGAAGGTGTGAGGATCTCCACAAAAACCATTCCATTGAATATCACCCCATACTATGCTTCGTTAATGAATAAAGATGACCCAAGGTGTCCAATCAGAATGCAATCGGTCCCAATCTCGGAAGAAATGCATAAAACCAAATATGACATGGAAGACCCCCTTCATGAGGATGAGGACTCCCCAGTACCGGGACTGACCCATAGATATCCGGATCGCGTTCTTTTTTTGGTGACGAATCAATGCTCCATGTATTGCCGTTATTGTACGCGAAGACGCTTTTCAGGCCAAATTGGCATGGGCGTGCCCAAAAAACAATTGGACGCTGCAATCGGTTATATACGTGACACGCCGGCAGTTCGGGATGTCCTTATTTCCGGCGGGGACGGATTATTGATCAATGACACGATCCTTGAATATATCCTCAAAAACTTAAGGGAAATTCCCCATGTTGAAATAATCAGGATAGGTACGCGGGCTCCGGTTGTTTTTCCTCAAAGAATCACTGAAAATTTATGTGCCATTTTAAAAAAATATCATCCGGTTTGGCTGAATACTCATTTCAATACCTCGATAGAAATTACCGAAGAGTCAAAGAAAGCATGTGAGATGCTTACCGATGCAGGTGTACCTGTGGGCAACCAGGCAGTTATTTTAGCGGGGATAAATGACAGTGTCGCAATCATGAAAAAGCTGATGCATGATCTTGTTAAGATCCGTGTCCGCCCTTACTATATATATCAGTGCGATCTCTCGGAGGGCATCGGCCATTTCAGGGCGCCCATTTCAAAAGGGATTGAAATCATCGAGGGGCTCCGAGGCCATACATCCGGGTATGCTGTACCTACCTTCGTCGTCGATGCTCCAGGAGGGGGAGGGAAGATCACACTGCAGCCGAATTATATCCTTTCACAATCTCCAACAAAAACGGTGCTGCGCAATTTTGAAGGTGTGATAACCACATATCCTGAACCTGAGAAATATACACCAGGACTTGCCGATGATTATTTCAAAGGGGTATATCCTGATATGGAAGGAAAACAGTCAGATATAGGTGTATCGGGTTTAATGAATGACAAACAATTCAATTTAGTGCCTGAAGGGCTGAGGCGAATGAATAGACGGGAAAATTACGTGACCAACCCAGAGCATGCTTCATTGAAAAACCAACGTGAAAAGCGAGATCTGTTAAAAGAAAAGAAATTCCAGGCACAACAGAAAAAGGGCACTCAAAAGGGGGATGAATAGCATGGAGACGTGTCCATGGTGTGAGAAAGGGAAGCTTGCATCAGTAAAGGGGACTGTGTATTGGGAACTGCCGGATGGTACGAGGGCAGTTGAAATTACGGAAACCCCTTCCTCCCATTGTGAGAGTTGCGATGCCTTTTTTCAAAGTGATGAAATAGTGAAGGAAATTGAAAATCAACTATTTTTAATTGATTCGAAACAGCTAGGGAAACAGACGACGTATGACGAGTTATTGAAGATGAAGCGGGTGTTAAAGCGGAATTATTTTGATTTTGGGAAATAACAAAATGATTAAAAGTAGCCTCATCAACATTTTTGGTGAGGTTTTTCTGTGCGCCCGGAGGTGAGGTCCGCCATGTTAAATTTTCATCTTCGCTACCCTTACTTTGACCACTAGGATTAAAAAAATCCATGCAGTATCTCCTCACATATTCAAATTCCTTTTCAAAGCAAGTAGGTATTTAGATAACCAGTTTCTCTGAACATTCCCCAAATGAATTCATACATATTCATCCCCCCTCTAAAAAGTGATTGTGAGAAATTACCACTATTAATAAACATTTTTTGGGATAACTTAGAAATAAAATCTTAAAAGAAAGGATAAATATATGAAAACAAAATGGGTTTCATTAGCCATTCTTTCTACCATAGTCAATGTGCTTTCTGGCTGTGAATCATTAGCGGTCTTAGATCCTAAAGGACCTCAAGCCCAAACGCAAGCAAATGTGATTTGGCTATCAATTGCGATCATGGCGGTTATTGTTATTGTTGTTTGTGCTATTTTAGTCTTTGTGTTAACGAAATACCGTGATTCTAAACTACCTAAAGAATATGAACCACCCTACATTGAAGGGAATCACGTTGTTGAAACGATTATTGTTGGGGTGCCGATTTTAATCGTCATTTTCTTCTCCGTAGTTACTGTAATTTCCAACAATAAAGTGGAAGCCACTCCGGAAGGGTACAAAGGACAAGATCCATTAGTTATTTACGCTTCGTCATCTGACTGGAAGTGGCATTTTAGTTATCCAGAAAACGATATCGAGACAGTAAACTACTTGTATATTCCAACAAATCGACCACTTGAATTTAAACTTTATTCATTCGGGCCTATCACGAGTTTCTGGATTCCACAACTTGGCGGTCAAAAATATGCCATGTCTAACATGGTGACCACATTACACTTAGCAGCGGACGAATCAGGGGAAATGATGGGACGAAATGCAAACTTTAGTGGGAAAGGATTCGCTGAAAATACGTTCCACGTCGAAGCGATGTCTCAAGATAAGTTTGATGAATGGGTAAAAGAAGTTAAAGAAACTGCGAAACCTATTACTGAAGTAAGATTCAATGAATTATTAAAACCGGGTCATGAGGGACAGTTAACGTTTACTGGCAATCATTTAGACTTCTCACCAGCTCCAGAAGGTGAAAATGCTGGACATCATCATGGTTCAAGTGACTCTAACGCGGATTCAAAAGGTGAACATATGGAGCATGATCATAAGTCAAGTAATAGTAAAGAAAAATCAGCACACAATCATGAATAATTTCTTTGTCTATCTCAAGAAAAATATTTTCAGGAAGGAAACACAAAAGTATGGGTTTTTTCTCTAGATTTCTTATACCTAATCCTAGTCCCGTCATTTACTCATCAATGGGGGCCATTGGTGTTACTGTTCTCTTGATCATTGTTGGTTTAACCCACTTTAAAAAATGGTTTTATTTATGGAGTGGCTGGCTAACAACAGTCGATCATAAAAGAATAGGTATTATGTATCTAATATCTGCTTTGTTGATGCTATTTCGTGGTGGGGTAGATGCTGTGATGATGCGTGCGCAACTTGCCGTACCGGATAACAAATTATTAGATTCACAGCACTATAATGAAATTTTTTCAACACACGGGGTTGTGATGATTATCTTTATGGCGATGCCGTACATTATGGCCTTAATGAATTTCGTGGTGCCATTACAAATTGGAGCGCGAGATGTAGCATTCCCACGTCTAAATGCCATAAGTTTCTGGTTATTTTTTATGGGTGCGATGCTATTCAACATCTCTTTTGTAATTGGTGGTTCGCCTGATGCAGGGTGGTCATCTTATTTCCCGCTTGCAGGAAATGAATTTAGCCCGCATGTTGGAACGAATTATTATATGATTGGCATTCAGATAGCCGGAATAGGTACATTAATGACGGGGATTAACTTTTTGACGACTATTCTTAAAATGAGAGCACCCGGTATGACATTAATGAAAATGCCAATGTTTACATGGTCTTCTTTAGTCACAAGCGTTATTATCATTTTCGCATTCCCTGTATTAACAGTGGCGCTGATCATGGGAACAATGGATCGATTATTCGCAACCAAGTTTTTCACAATGACTGATGGCGGTATGGATATGCTTTGGGCAAACCTATTCTGGGTTTGGGGACATCCCGAGGTATATATCTTAATCTTGCCTGCATTTGGTCTTTTTAGTGAGATTATCCCGACCTTTTCACGACGTAACCTATATGGCTATCGATCAATGGTTGCTTCAATGGTATTTATCTCTATATATTCATTCTTCGTTTGGACGCACCATTTCTTTACAATGGGGCAAGCAGCATATGTTAATAGTATTTTCTCGATTACAACGATGGTAATTGCGATTCCAACTGGAATCAAGATCTTTAACTGGTTGTTCACGATGTGGAAAGGTAGAATCAGATTTACCGTACCTATGCTTTATTCAATAGGTTTCATACCTCTTTTCACAATCGGTGGAGTTACCGGGGTTATGCTTGCGATGTCAGCGGCGGATTATCAATACCATAATACAATGTTTTTAGTAGCTCACTTCCACAATGTCATTATTCCGGGTGTAGTATTTGCTGTGCTTGGTGCCGGAACTTACTACTGGCCGAAAATGTTTGGTTTCATGCTGAATGAAAGGATTGGGAAATGGGCGTTCTGGTTTCTAACCATTGGTTTTTGCTTAGCATTCTTCCCTATGTATATCACTGGTTTAGATGGTCAGGCACGCCGTATATACACATACTCTGAATCGACTGGATTTGGACCATTGAATATGATTTCGTTTATCGGGGCAGCTTTTATGGCAATCAGTTTTGTATTAATCGTATATACGATTTACTATAGCATTCGCCATGCTCCAAAAGATGTTGGTGATGATCCTTGGGATGCACGTTCCCTTGAATGGGCTACTCATAATCCAGTACCAGAATATAACTTTGCTATTATTCCACAAGTG
>NZ_JBHVQU010000271.1:0-4468 GCF_042886655.1 Peribacillus sp. NPDC058002
ACCAGGACATTTTTAATTGAAATCGTTTGGACATTTTTTTTCATTCCCCCGTATGTATCTCTGGGAATTTCATCATGGGTATAAACTCCATATTGTTTTTGAAGACCTTCAATGATGTCTTCCGGAATTGGAATAAAAGATAGTTCGGTCTGCTTGGATATGAAAGCGATTTCATTATTCGGAATCCCCGAAGAAAAGAAAGCCACATCAATGGTACCATTACGTAATGCTTCTGCAGATTGAGAAAAAGAAAGATAGGATAAATTCAATTGATCAGTCGGTAAATTAGATTCTAACAGTATCCGCTCTGCAATAAGCCTTGTACCGCTGCCCGCCGTTCCCACACTAATGCGTTTCCCAACTAAATCTTCTAAGGAATCAATACCATTTTGTTTAGTAGTAACAATTTGTACATAATTGGAATATAGAGCCGTTAAAGCTCTTAACTTGGATCTATCGGTTTCAGGCAAATCCAGTACATCCACTGTGGTAAAACCAATTTCTGCGCGATGGCTGCTAACCAATTCAGTATTTTCGATGGAAGCATGGGTTACCTGGGTACCTGACACGGTTCCATTATATTTTTCATACATATTTGATAATCTTTGTCCTAACAAAAAATAAACACCTGTCATATCTCCAGTTCCAATGATTATCATCCTATTATTTAAATCCTGTCCTTCAGAAGTTAGTTGACTCTGAATCAAGGTAGTAGCAGGTTTAGATATTTCCTGCTGCTCATTCATAAAAGAACATCCTGTCATGAAACAAAATAACAAAGCGACTTTTATAAAGAGTGCTCCATTCTTCATCATGGTCCTCCTTTCTTAATGTATTTAGATGCAAATACCATGCCAAGTCGATTTTCTGCTTTAAAACGCAAATCCTGCCGATTTATTGAATGATATACACGTATAAATCGGCAATTTTTGCCGGTTATCCAGAAAAAAATGCCGATTAACACGATAAGCCTTTTATTCTCCTTTTGAAATGAGCTTGATTTTATCACGAAGGCTTCTTTCGGAAATTTTTAGGATTTGAGCTGTTTTTTGCCGATGGTTTTTACAGTATTGAAGTGTGGCCTTTATGACTTTTTCTTCTATCTCTTTCATGGATATTCCGATAGGGATTTTGAAACTATTAAAATCTTCGTCATTGCCCCCCTGCTGAAGAATGAACTTCTGTTCTTGAACATATTGCGGCAAGTCGGTATCCTCCATTTTTTTCGAGTTGGATAGGGCGACAGCATATTCTATGATGTTACCAAGTTCACGGACATTGCCAGGGTAATGGTAATCCAGTAAAATCCGACGTGCGGCTGCCGAGAACGTCTTATCCTCACGATTCATATCCTTAGCGTGCTTTTTTATAAAATAATCCATAAGAATCGGTAAATCTTCTTTTCTATCTCTTAAAGGCGGCATCGAGATGGGTATGACATTAAGCCTGAAATACAAATCCTCCCTAAATTCCCCTTCCATCACCATTTGTTCCAAGTTTTTATTAGCTGCACTTATAATACGGACATCCAATGAGATTTTTGCATTGGACCCAAGAGGAGTCACTTCCCTTTCCTGCAATACTCGTAATAATTTGGCCTGAAGAGGAAGGGGCATTTCACTAATCTCATCGAGAAAAAGGATGCCCCCATTAGCAGCAACGAATTTCCCTTCCTTCCTTTGTGTTGCACCGGAAAATGCTCCCTTCTCATAACCGAACAACTCCGATTCCAGCAGCATCTCAGGAATTGCTGCACAATTGACAATCTGCATTGGATTGTTTTTCCTTCTTCCTAGCGTATGGATGTTCCGGGCTACAAGCTCTTTTCCAGTACCACTTTCACCCGTGATAAGAACACTGGAATCAATATCTTTCACTCTTTCGATCATTGAGAAAATACGCTGCATCGCCTTGCTGTTACCAAGAAAGTTACCAAATCCCTTTTGAATCCCTAATTCTTCATGTAATGTCTCCAATTGATTGGACATCTGTTTGAATTCGGCTGCCCTCATCAAGAGCAAAGAAAGTTCTTCAATATTAATTGGCTTTTCAATATAGTAGTAGGCCCCCTTTTTTATGGCCTCGATGGAAGTTTCAATGGATGAATAGGCAGTCATCATGATGACTGTTACGTTAGGTGCTATTTGTTTGATTTTCTGCAGGACATCAAGTCCACTTTTATTTCCTATTCTCAAATCTAGTAATACAATATCAAAAGGTTGATTGTCGATCCTCCGGAGCCCCTCATCCGGGTCAGTGGTTGTCACGACCTGATAGGAATCTTCCAACGCAAAGCTAAGAGCAGTGCAAATAGCAGGTTCATCATCAATTACCAATACACGCATTTTCATATAACTCCCCCTCTTTCCATGCTTTTATTCGATATATAAAGGTAGTGAAATGGTGAATTTCGTACCTGTATTAGGAAAACTTTTTACATGGATATCTCCGTTATTTTCTTTAATTAACCTATACGATAACGTTAGTCCCAAACCAACACCCTTTTCTTTATTTGTAAAAAACGGCTCGAAAATATGGTCCAGTTCCTCCTGTTTCATCCCTTTTCCCGTATCGGATATGATAATCCGCCCAGTCTTTTCGTTCTCTTTATCAATGGAGATGCTAATGGTCTTTTCCTTTGTTTCTTCAACGGCATGAATCGAATTCAACACCAAGTTAAGAAGTACTTGTTGAATTTGTTGTAAATCTATATAAAAAATAAGGTCCTCCTCAATTATTTGCTCGAAAATTATTTGGTTTTTTTCCATAGTCACTTTATGAAAAGCAAGTAAGGATATAAGTTCATGAGCGTGGCAATTTGTAATATTAGGCGGACGCGGACGTGCATATTCAATTAAATCGGTAACAATCGCATTCAAACGGTTAACTTCAGTAGGCAAGTGCTCCATTAGAACTTGTCGGAATTGAGGATTATCATATTTACTCGGAAGTAAATCAATGAATGTTTTAATCGATGTCAAAGGATTCCTTATTTCATGTGCGACACCTGCAACTAGTTGACCAAGGGCGTGCAGCTTTTCTTGTGTGACCAATTTTTTCTCCAATGTTTTCTTTTCCGTCTCATCATTCATGGAAAGTAAGTATCCGGTTTGTATATCTTCAGAGTTGAACATCTTATGCATCGAATATGAAATCACCTTCTGGTCATTTTCCTCATCAAATACCAAGATCCGAAAAGAACCCGTAAGATTATTCCCATTTTGTTCTTGATGTAAAGCTCCGAAATTCCACATTAATTGAGAATGATTCATAAAATTCAGAATCATTTCCTTGGAAATGTCAAGAATGTCTGATGCCTTTGCATTACAGCTGGTAATCTTGAAATCGAGATCGAATGTAATGATCCCATTATTGATATTGTTTAAGACTTGATCTTTGAACGCTTCAGCATTAGCAATGTTTTGCCGTTGTTTCTCTAAATCCTTATTTAATAAATGTAATTTTAACGTCTGGTTATGAACGGATTTTTTTAGCTTTTGATTCCATATGTAAATGATTAGAAGGATAAAGGCCACGGCAGTTAGGGTTATGATCAACCAGAATATGAATTGCTCCAGCCTGGCAATTTTTTGATTGGATTGTGGCATGACCCATTTATCGATTATCCCATTGATATTCCGGTTAGCTTTAAGTTCCGTGAGTGTATTATCCATCATGAAAAGAAGCGATTGATTCCCTTTTTTCACTGCAATCGTATAATCCGCTGGTTCAATGACTTCATCGAGAATGATGTAATTCTTTTCTTGGCGGAACTTTTTCAAATAGAAATCTGCAGTCCATTTGTTCCCGATGAATACATCTGCACGGTTGTTCATTAATGTTAAAATACCCGAGTATTGATTCGAAACGGTCGTTAAATTTGTATTCCTCATATTTAGAAATGTACTGATTACTGGTGTGTTTTGGTCAAGGACAACATGTGAATCACGTAGATCCGTTAACGTATGAATATCTTGTTTCCTTTTACTAGGAATGATTATGGATTGGGACATTGTAAAATAGGATTGAGTGAAATCAAGTTGATTATCTTTATCGGTATTATAGGTACTTCCAACAATTGCATCAATTGTTCCGTTGTTTAAGGCTTTTTCCGCTTCTTCCATCCTCATCGGAATATATTTGAAATCTACGCCATTATATTTTGCTATTTCCTCCATTAAATCAATATTGATGCCTGTCAGCTCACCAGCTTCATTTTCAAAAGAAAATGGAGGAAGAGCACTTTCCCCAGCGATTATAAAGTTTTTTTGTTCAGCAAAAATCGTGGGAGACCAAAGCGTTTGAACAAAGACCATCAAGCAAAATATACTTATTAGAAACAGCTGCTTTTTAATTAAGAGCCCTCCTTCTGTGTCAAAAATCTTTGCAGTCAGTATTTCTCGGCTAAAAACGCCCTGATAATATACTTCTCCAATCAGGTCTTGAACCCTTTAAATTCTTAGTATAA
>NZ_JBHVQU010000272.1:0-888 GCF_042886655.1 Peribacillus sp. NPDC058002
TCGTTACACTGTTGACCAGAAGGAAGGGGGAGAGGGTCCATCATCGGATTTAATGGTCAAAGATGAAGTTAGATTTAATCACAAATTTGATTTCTGGAATAAAAGTGTACTTTATATTCAACCTGGGCATGGAGATACCTATAGGATCATTAATCAAGGAATAATTGAAGAACTTAGAAATTTAGTGTGTGAAATATATACAGCAAAAGCGGACGAAGATGTGGTCAGTCTAGCAGCTGAATTCAGGCCGGACCTTTTGCTTGTTTTACTTGGAGATACATTTCCAATTGGCCAAGTGAAAGCCATTAGGGAAATGGGTATTAAAACAGCGGTATGGTTTACGGATGACCCATATTATACAGACGTAACAACTTATATAGCTCCCTATTATCATTATGTTTTTACACAAGAGATAAGCTGTGTTTCTTATTATCAACTTTTAGGCTGTCCCCAAGTTCATTATTTACCTCTCGCAGTCAATACAAAAGTTTTCCAATATCAGAAGCCGGGGAAGGATAACTTGATTCCTATTGACGTTTGTTTTATGGGGTCAGGTTGGGACAATAGAATTTCTTTGTTTGACGAAATTGCTCCCTTTTTATCAAAAAAAAATACACTTATCGTGGGGTCGCGTTGGGACCGGATGCAGAATTATCATTTGCTATCTGATAAAATCCGTTTTGGTTTTCTATCCCCGAGTGAAACGGCTCGCCTTATTAATCAATCCAAAATTGTGATTAATAACCATCGTTTATCCAATGATACTACGTTATTTAACCGTAACAGTAATAAACTAACGGCCCTTTCAATTAACCCTCGAACCTTCGAAATTTCTGCCTGCAGCGCTTTTCAGCTTTCGGATATTCGACAAGAGTTAAAACGTTATTA
>NZ_JBHVQU010000272.1:898-4454 GCF_042886655.1 Peribacillus sp. NPDC058002
AGTGAATGAAATTGAAACTTACACATCTCCTTCCGAATTAACTGAAAAGATAGACTATTATTTAAACCATGACGAGGAGCGAAATGCGATTGCGCAGAGAGGGTATATTCAAACATTAAAAAGTCATACTTACGAGAAAAGACTAGTAACTCTGTTGAAGTTGATATATGGATAATTCTAATTCTGGACTCGAATGTTGGTGATTCTATAAGAACGATAAAATTTCTATCTTTTGTATTCACGATAATTGATACCTATATTATTTTAGGAGGGCATATATGACAACCAATCATACTCCGCTATTGACAGTCCATCTATTTGTTTCAAAGAGGAATTCAGGGGATGGATTGGAAGAAATGTTAATGAGACTGGCTGAAAGTGGCATTACAGTGAAGATGTATGGACCTGATGATGCATTATTGGATATAAATCCTAAAAATCCTCGCGTCTATGTTTCATTAGGAACGGAGTGGGAACAATTCAGAGAACTTAATGTGTTACCTGTTCAGGAGAGAAAACGTTGGTTACATTTCGATTCTCCAACAAAAGTTCAACCATACAACTTATTTTACTGCTGGCTCAAACAGACAGATCCTTTCCCAGAAAATAAAAATCTACTGTCGACCCGTTTTTCTTCAGATACTCCTTTAGTGTCTGTATTTACAGCCAGTTACAAGTCCAAAGAAAAAATTCAGCGACCTTATCGTTCCCTACTGAATCAAACTTACTCCAATTGGGAATGGGTGATTGTAGATGACTCCGGTGATGATGATGAGACATATAACCAAGACTTACTCCCTCTAGATGATCCCCGTGTGAGGAGGTATCGCCAAGATTCCCGCAATGGCTACATAGGGGCAATCAAACGGTATGCAGCAGGTCTATGTACAGGGGAAATTTTAGTGGAAGTAGATCATGATGATGACCTAACTCCTGACTGTCTAAAGAAAATTGTCGATGCATTTCAGCAACACCCTGAATGTGGCTTTGCTTATGGAGATTGTGCAGAGGTGCACGTAGGCAGCCACAATGCTCATTGGTATGGTTGGGATTGTGGCTTTGGGTACAGTATACATTATCGTGTCTGGGTACATGAAATGAATCGATGGCAAAATGTGCAAAGACACACTACCATCAATGGGAATACAATCCGTCATTTGGTTGGTTTACCGAATCATCCACGTGCGTGGACGAGAGATTTTTACCATCAGATTGGAGGTCATCGCGAAGAACTATTGGTTGCAGACGATTACGACATGCTCGTTCGAACGTTTCTTAATACGAAGTATATTTCGATTCCCAATTTACTCTACATCCAATATCGAAATGAAAATGGAGATAACTCTACTTTTCAGAGAAATAAGCAGATTCAAATCCTCGTAAAAGAACTAAACAGTTATTATCGCGAGAGGATTTACAAAAGATTGGAAGAACTAGATTTACCAGAGGAAGTGCCATATAGTCGTATTTGGGAGACAACTACAGATAATCCCGCAAGAAAAACTGCTCATATCATTCATGAAGAATTATCCAAAGTTTCAATCTTGTTTCCTATTCCTCACTCTTGCCCTACAAATGAGCATACCCAATTATTTAAGACTCTTCAAAAGGGCATAGAAACCAATTTTAAAGAAATCGAAGTGGTTGTTGTTGGCCGTATTCCTGCGGAAATCGAAGCCTTTGCGTCGATGGCGCCCCTGGGGGCGATTCGATGGTGGCCAATGGAGCCGAATGATTCATTAGAAACGTGTATCCAATATGCCAAGTTTTGCTCTTCATGTACGGAGAAAGTAGTGGTGTTGCCGTGAACCTTTAAGATGATAAGAGTTGCTGCTATTCCTTGCTATCCTGAAACACTAAACTTAATATCCATAGAGCAAAGAGAAGGAATTGGATATAAAAGAATAAAAAGGTTGCGGAAGATTTGTGTAATGTAAAAGAAAAATAATAACTCTTCTTTATGAAGCAGCGGATGCTTCATATTATAAGGTTGATCAGTAAAAAAATACTGGTTGACCTTTTTTTGGTGCGCTCGGCATGAATGCAATCTATAGGGTGAAAGCCCCTACCACATATGCAGTAGTAGTGGTTAGTTTCATGCAAAGTTGTCCACGGTGACAAGGAATCTGAAGGAAGCAAGCGGCAAACAGCCATTCAGAGGAACACGAACCCCATATAAGGTTAGGTTCCATTGGATGATTTTCCTGAACAAAACAAAGTCCTTACTGACAAAGGAAGTACAAAGTAATTGAAGCATAAGAGATGGAGGGAAAGGGTGTACTCTTAACCGGGGAGGCCTGGTGACAGCTAAGTAGACTTGGCAACCTGACCAGTGATGGACAGATGAATCAACAGAAGTCAGCAGAGGTCAATAGTACTTGTCTATTCGAAAGGATAAGGAAGGATCTAACAGATTAACGAGGAAGCATATTAGTCATTCTTATCTTTCGAAGAAACAAACAATTCCTAACGGAACTTATTTGAAGGAAGAAGTAGTGAAAACGCGGAAACTTCAAAAGGGCGGAACAGTTAAAGGTTTAGTTTCACGAGGTCTAAGAAGACTCCTAAGGTTCGGCTGGCTCACCAAAGCTTGAAGAGAGTGAAGAAACGTAACAGAGAAATGGCCTCGAGAAAATCACCGATACCCATGGAAGACAAAAATAAGAAAGCTAAAGCAATTCCTCAGAGGGTGAATCGGGTATTACGCTCGTAGATACTCCGGGTGTATGAAGGAAATTAGATTCATGGATTCGAAGAAAGTTCAGGATGTGCTATGGAAACCATGGAGGCTGTCAAGGACAATTCGTACCATCAAGGGTTAGAAATTTAGACAAAAGATATCCAATACAATGTCAGACTTAAACGAACCCCGTATACCAAACTCGTACATACAATGGTGTGAGAGGTCGGAGGTTAGGCGTCTTCCCCTACATGTTTTAAAATAAATGTTTTTTTAAATAATTAGAAAATTTTTCAGATTTTGAGTTGCTAAATTACACAAGGAAGAGTACTATAATTAGTAATTAATGATTTACTAATTACTTAATCCCATACTTAGTGAAAGAAAGTGAGAGTTGCCATGGCTCAGCAGGAAAAAAAGAAATATATTACTCCAGATGGATACACAGCAGATATTGCGATCTTTACGATTACTGCGAAGAAAACGGCTGAGAAAGCCCCGCCTGAAATGTTTTTGAAGCTATTATTAATCAAACGTGCCACAAAAGATAAGGAAGGAAGCCCCAATGTTGAAGGAGATAAATGGGCCTTACCTGGAGGCTTTGTCAATGCTGGCGAAACTGCTTATGAAGCAGCCAAAAGAGAATTGAAAGAAGAAACGGGTGTAGCTGGATTCCATGTCAAGCATTTCGGGGTTTATGACCAGCCGGGACGCGATCCCAGAGGATGGATCATCTCCAATGCCTTTTATGCAATTGTCCAGGAAGAGTTTCTTCATCAAAGAAAAGCGAATGACGATGCAGCCGAAGTTGAATTGTTCACGATTCAGGAAGCCTTACAATTAGATCTTGCATTCGATCATTATACAATTATAAAC
>NZ_JBHVQU010000273.1:0-4423 GCF_042886655.1 Peribacillus sp. NPDC058002
CACCTAATCCTAAAGAAAACACATTTTTTAATAAGTCCATTTTTACATTCCTCCAATTAAAATTTTCACTCTGTAAGAAAGATAATGGCGGATGCCTTTCACTGTGGTTCATTCTTGTTGTTACTATCTATCATACATCACTTTAAGGCCGCTACAAAAATATAAGGGTTCTGCAGATTTTTGATGATAAGGAAAAGGATTAATTGATCAGGCGCGGAAATGTTTGAAATGAAGCGAATTGGATAATATGATAGTGACAAATCTGTGAAAGTGGGGATGGAATAATGGGATTCACAAATAAGACGGTGATTGTAACAGGCGCTTCGAATGGTATAGGGAGAGGCGTGGCAAAGGGATATGCAGAAAGCGGCGCTGCTGTCGTTCTCGCAGATTTGGACGAGCGGGAAGGTGTTCTGTATGTGGAAGAGCTCAAAAGTAACGGTCATGAAGCTATGTTCGTTAAAACGGATGTACGCAAGGAGGATGACATCCAACATTTGATGGATGTAACTTTAAAAACATATAAGACCATTGATATATTAATCAATAATGCAGGAAAGGCATTATTCAAATCGCTTTATGATCTGACGATTGAGGATTGGGACGATATGATGAATACGAATTTGCGCAGTGTTTTCCTTTGTTCCCGGGCAGCGGCAGAATCGATGCGGAAAAATGAACAGGGAGGTGCAATCATCAATATAGCATCAACCAGAGCGATAATGTCTGAGCCGGAATCGGAATCCTATGCAGCGACAAAAGGAGGGATCAAAGCACTGACACATGCACTTGCCGCTTCTTTAGGCAAAGAGAAAATTACGGTCAATTCGATTTCTCCGGGCTGGATTGAAACGGGAGATTATGACTCGCTGAGGGATAAGGATCATCAGCAGCATTTTTCCAATCGGGTTGGTATGCCGGAAGACATTGCAAGGGCCTGTCTTTATTTGACGGCAACGGAAAATGATTTCGTTACGGGTGCGGATCTTATCGTCGATGGAGGCATGACAAGAAAAATGATGTACGAGGAGTAACTCATTTTTTCCGATAGAGATATTGCAGTTCAGTTCCGAGCTCACGGTTGAGCAGCTGTTCCATTTCTTCAAGCTCCTTTATGCCGATAGGGGCATCGGCAGCTGTCCAGTGAACGGTATAAACAAAATAGTAATCTCTTATTTTTCGGAAAATAACAGGCGAATTCGGGAATTTATCAAAAATTGCCCTGATATTATAGCGTCTCATGTAGGACCACTTAACAAGCTGCATGTAGCTACCCATCCTTTTCAAAAGAGATCAATGACTGCCAGGGTGGCAGCCATTGGTCGGTTCTTATTTATCATTGAATAAATTGAATAAGCCTCTAGCTACGCTGCCTTCTTCGGATGATCCTCCATTTTGCGGAGCTGCAGCAAATACACGGCTGGCAAGCCGGCTGAATGGCAATGATTGCACCCACACGGTTCCGGGCCCTTTTAATGTTGCAAAGAATAAACCTTCGCCTCCGAATAAAGCGGTTTTCACGCCTTTTACAGTTTCAATATTATAATCTACCCCGCTAGTCATTGCCACTAAACATCCTGTATCGACGCGTAAAATCTCTCCTGCTGACAATTCCTTTTTATGGATCGTGCCGCCGGCATGAACGAAGGTCATCCCATCTCCTTCAAGTTTTTGCATGATGAAGCCTTCACCGCCAAAGAAGCCTGCCCCTATTTTTCTCTGAAACTCAATTCCGACCGAAACGCCTTTTGCTGCCGCCAGGAAAGCGTCTTTTTGACATATGATTTTCCCGCCTAGCTCGCTTAAATCCATCGGGATGATTTTACCTGGATAAGGCGAGGCGAATGAAACGTGTTTTTTATCTCGTCCTTCATTCGTAAAAGCCGTCATGAAAAGACTCTCACCAGTAAGGAGCCGTTTCCCGGCACCGAATAGCTTACCCATCATTCCGCTGTCACCATTCGAAGACCCATCGCCAAAGATGGTTTCCATCTTGATTCGATCTTCCATCATCATTAAACTTCCAGCTTCGGCAATCACCGTTTCCTGAGGGTCCAATTCCACTTCAACAAACTGCATGTCATCACCATATATTTTAAAATCTATTTCATGGTTATTCATTTTCCATTCCTCCTATCCGCTTTATTTTCATTGTAAAAGATAAACTCTTAACCTGCCAATATTTTTCAGTTTCCCGCCGTGATTTATATATTTTTTGTTTTCAAGGGTATATCTAGTAAAATGAAGAAAGAAAAAACAGCATGACACTTAAGTTGAAATGCAACGTAATCTTAAGTGTGGGGGGAGACAACCATGGAGACTTACATATTATCATTGGACCAGGGAACGACAAGTTCGCGGGCCATTTTATTTAATAAAAGCGGGGAAGTCTTGCATATTGCGCAAAAGGAATTCACACAATATTTCCCGAATCCTGGATGGGTGGAGCATAACGCCAATGAAATTTGGGGTTCCATCCTATCGGTAATCGCTTCCTGTCTATCGGAAATGAATGTAAAACCGGAACAAATCGCTGGAATTGGCATAACGAATCAACGGGAGACGACCGTGGTATGGGATAAGGAAACAGGTCAGCCGATCCATCATGCCATTGTCTGGCAATCCCGGCAGACAAGTGAAATTTGCACTCAATTGAAGGATGAGGGTCTCGATGACTTATTTTTGCAGAAAACCGGTTTGTTGATTGATGCTTATTTTTCCGGTACGAAGGTGAAATGGATTCTCGACCATGTAGATGGGGCACGGGAAAAGGCAGAAAACGGAGACTTATTGTTTGGTACGATCGATACGTGGCTGATATGGAAACTTTCGGGTGGTAAGGCACATATAACCGATTATTCGAATGCTTCAAGGACGCTGATGTATAACATACATGACCTGAAGTGGGATGAAGAGCTGTTGGAAATCCTGCAAGTGCCGCAATCGATGCTCCCGGATGTTCGCTCTTCATCAGAGATATACGGTAAAACAGCGCCACACCATTTCTTTGGACACGAAATCCCGATTGCCGGAGCAGCTGGAGATCAACAGGCAGCTTTGTTCGGCCAAGAATGCTTCGAAAAAGGAATGGCCAAGAATACGTATGGCACCGGATGCTTTATGTTGATGAATACAGGAGAAAAGGCAGTGAAATCAGAGCATGGCCTGTTGACCACGATTGCATGGGGGCTGAATGGAAAAGTCGAATATGCCTTGGAAGGCAGTATTTTTGTCGCAGGTTCGGCCATACAATGGTTAAGGGATGGGCTGAAACTCTTGCATGATCCGAAAGACAGTGAAAAATATGTTTTGCGGGTCACTTCAGCGGATGGAGTTTATGTAGTTCCCGCATTTGTTGGATTAGGCACCCCTTACTGGGATAGTGATGTCAGGGGAGCTGTATTCGGACTGACAAGGGGGACATCGAAGGAGCATTTCGTCCGGGCAACATTGGAAGCATTGGCCTATCAGACAAAAGATGTCCTTAGCGCCATGGAAGTCGATTCAGGGATTAAACTAAAGTCATTGAGGGTCGATGGAGGGGTTGTCAAAAACAACTTCTTGATGGAATTTCAAAGCGGTCTCCTGAATGTCCCTGTCGAAAGACCGGTTATTAGTGAAACGACAGCGTTAGGAGCGGCATATTTGGCTGGACTCGCTGTCGGGTATTGGGAAGATCAGGAAGAGATTTCAAAGCTATGGGCAGTCGATAAAAAATTCGAACCAGGGATGGAAGAACAGGAAAGAAAAGATTTATATAATGGCTGGAAAAAGGCAGTTCAGGCGGCAACGGTTTTTAAATAGAGTAAGTAAGGGTATTATTAGAGGAGAGAGATGAATACAGAACGTACAAACATAAAAAAGGGGTGGTAATATGTTAGTCAAGGATTTCATGATAAGGGAAGTCTATGTAGCCCGTCCTGATTTTACATTAAAGGAAATTCTGCGAATCTTAATCGAAAATAAAGTGGGCGGGGTACCGGTCGTGGATGAACATGATAAGCTATTGGGAATGGTGACGGACGGGGATATCCTTCGTTATTTGACACCTGCTGAGGAAGCCATCATGGGTTATTTCACCTATATTACGGTTCTTCCCGGTGAGGAATTGGATGAAAAGGTTACATCCAAAATGAATGATAAAGTTACACGAATCATTAAAAATAAAAGGATTACAAAGTTATCCCCCGAAGATCCGTTAGATGAATTGATAAAGGTCCTTTCCAAGCATCATTTCAAGAAAATCCCTGTCGTGGACAAAAATGATAAAGTCGTCGGCATCATCAGCAGAGGAGATGCACTAAGGGCCCTATATAAGGAATTCGTTCAAAATCTTGAATAAGGGATTTAAAAAAAAGGCCCGCTCGTATGAACTGCACCCCAATTGTTAGACAACATCTAACAATTGGAGGTGCAGTTTTTT
>NZ_JBHVQU010000274.1:0-4412 GCF_042886655.1 Peribacillus sp. NPDC058002
AATCAAGCCAAGGAATATTGCGTTCGTACCAGATAGACCTTGCAGCCAATTGGTCAAGCCCATGTTTATTGCGGTTACTGGTTCATTTATGAGAAATAGCATGATAAACCCTGTAATTAACATACCGAATACAGGATAGAGTAAAACTGGTTTAATGCCATCGAGTGTTTGCGGTAATCTGGAAAACAATTTTCTTAAAAGTAAGACGACATAACCTGCAAGGAAACCGGCGATCAGTCCGCCAAGAAAACCGGCATTAGCCTGTGCTGCCAATAATCCCCCTACCATACCAGGAGCAAAACCCGGACGGTCGGCAATACTTGAAGCAATGAATCCAGCCAGGACAGGGACAAGTAAGAAGAAAGCACCATTTCCCCCGCCAATATCACTTAATGCTTTGGCAATGGGATTATAATCCGGATTTGCCGGATCGGCTGCCTCGATTCCAAAAAAGAAAGAAAGCGCAATCAAGATTCCGCCTCCGACGACAAATGGAAGCATATTACTTACGCCATTCATTAAGTGCTTGTAAATCCCCAATCCTCCTTTTGCTGAATCCCCTTCATCACTTTTATCGTTTCCTGTTCCGTTGTAAACAGGGGCGTCCTGATTCAAGGCTCTGGTTAACAGCTCCTCGGTCTTCCGGATTCCATGCGCCACTGGGACAATAATGACATGTTTCCCGTTAAAACGATTCATTTCCACCTGCTTATCAGCTGCAACGATAATCGCATCCGCCTCATCAATTTCTGCAGCGGTTAAGCCATTTTTGATTCCTGTGGAACCATTTGTTTCGACTTTGAAATCGATTCCCATTTCCTTAGCTTTAGCCTTTAACGCATCGGCAGCCATATAAGTATGTGCAATTCCTGTAGGACAAGCTGTAACGGCTAGGATTTTACCTCCTTTATTTTTACCGCTTGCAGCCTTACTTGATTCCTGCTCTTCCATTTCTTCTTCATCGGCTTCCATTTCTTTTTGATTGATTATCTCCAACACTTCCTCACCAGAAGCAGCAGAAATCAATCGGGCTCTGAATTTATCATCCATCAGTAATGAAGAAAGCCGGGAAAGGGTTTCCAAGTGATCTGCATTCGCTCCTTCACTTGCTGCAATCATAAAGAACAAATGAGCAGGCTGCCCATCAAGCGATTCATAATCCACACCACTGACAGATTTGCCGAAGCAGATGGCAGGTACCCTTACAGCACTTGTTTTTGCGTGTGGTATGGCTATCCCTTCACCAATACCTGTTGTGCTTTGCTCTTCACGTTTTAAGATGGCAGCTTTGAAACCCTCCACATCGTTTAACCTGTCTGCCTCGGCTAGCTTTCCTGATATTTCGTCAATGACTGCTTGCTTTGTAACGCTTTGCAGATTGATGATGATTGTATCCAATTTTAACAAGTCTGTAATTTTCATAGAGTCAGCCTCCTGTTAGATGATTGATGGCAATTTGCGGTAATAACCCTTCAATTTTATCCAATGTACCGAGATCGGATGAAAAGGCTGTAGCACTTCCTGCTGCAAGACTGAAGCGGAATGCAGATAGAATATCCCCTGTACTTTCATATGTCCCAATGAAACCTGCGACCATGGAATCACCGGCACCCACTGAATTGATGACGTTCCCTTTTGGAACATTTGCGGAATATGACTCTCCGCCGGAGCATAGCACTGCCCCCTGTCCCGCCATTGATACAATAACGTTTTGTGCTCCTGCTTCAACCAATTTAGCGCCATATTCCCTAGCGTCATCAACCGTTCTTATTTCGGTTGAAAAAAGCTCACCCAGTTCATGATGATTGGGCTTTATTAAAAATGGCCGGTGTGGAAGGACATCCAGTAATTCCTTGCCACTCGTATCCACCACCACTTTAATGCCGTTATGGGAACAAGACCTTGCCATGGCTTCGTATACATCAGAAGGAACGCTTGGAGGGATGCTTCCTGACAAAATGAGGATATCATTATTATTCAACTGTTCGATCTGACTAATTAATTGTTGATAATTCCCTTTTGAAATGATTGGCCCTTGACTATTTATTTCAGTCTCCAGCCCTGTTTTCAATTTAACGTTTATTCTTGTATCTCCAGCTATCTCTGTAAAGTCCGTGAAAATTTCTTCTTGTCTTAAAAACCTTTTTACAAATTCACCAGTTTGTCCACCGATGAATCCTAACGCTGTCGTACTATTTCCGAGCCTTTTTAGCACTCTGGAAACATTGATCCCTTTCCCTCCTGGGAATTTTGCATCATAACTGGTTCGATTCACCTTGCCCATTTGAAAACTCTCCACCTCGACCAGGTAATCGATGGATGGGTTTAGTGTCACTGTATAAATCATTAAATGGTCACGACCTTTATCTTTGGATTTTTATGGAGTTGAGCAATTGCCTCTTCATCATTGCTGTCAGTAAGGATTATGGCATCGCTTACATCTGCCACCTTAGCGAAAGTAGCTTCATTCAGTTTTGAACTGTCAGCAAGCACGTAGGACTCGTTAGAGAGGCGCAAGGCAATCTTCTTCAGTAGAGCTTCTTCCGGGTCGGGTGTTGTGAAACCCAGATCTTGATGGATTCCGTTCATTCCCAAGAAACATTTATCAAAACGGTATTCATTCAGAAACTGTACAGCATTACTTCCAATAACAGCATTTGTCGAAAATTTTATCGTCCCGCCCACTAACACTGTTTTGATTTCCAATTCGATGAGTTTTGGTATATGCATAAGACCATTCGTCAGCACCGTTATATTTTTATCCTTTAAATAAGGAATCATTTCCGCAGTTGTGGTGCCTGCATCGAGATATATACAATCATTTTTCTCAATGAATGAAACCGCCAGCTTTGCTATAAGTTGTTTTTCAGCTCTTGCTTTGTATTGCTTTTCCATAGTTGTTGGTTCAAGGCCTTTTCTCTGAAGTAAAGAGGCCCCACCATGCACGCGTTTCAAGAGCTTCATTTCCTCGAGTTGCACTAAATCTCTCCGAATGGTCGACTCCGAGGCTTGTAACTGATCTACAAGCTCTTGCAGCTTTACCGTTCCATGTTCTTTAAGGATCGATAAGATAAACTGGTGCCTTTCAGTTGTCAACAATTCGCCCACCTCACTTTAATATCATCATAATATATGAAAACGAAGCAATAATCAATCAAAAACGTTTAAAAGTAACCAAATTCATTCAAAAACACCTCCAAAAACATTCATATAGTTAGAGATGACCTTTCTTTAATACCATCATCTTTTTTCTATGAAAATATCCTTTCCGTTCTTCACGCAAAAAAAACCCCCATGTCATCATGACATGGGGGTTCGTATTTATTTTATTAGCCTTGAAGTAAAAGTTGTTCTGGATCTTCCAGCATATCTTTGATGGCTACTAAGAAACCAACAGCTTCTTTTCCGTCAACGATACGGTGATCATAAGATAATGCAAGGTACATCATCGGTCTGTTTTCGATTTGATCTCCAACAGCGATTGGACGAGTCTTGATTGTATGCATACCCAAGATCCCAACTTGAGGGGCATTCAAGATTGGTGTAGATAATAGGGAACCGAAAGTCCCGCCGTTTGTGATAGTAAAAGTACCACCTGATAAATCTGAAAGTCCCAGTTTGTTGTTACGCGCTTTAACAGCTAAATCCGAAATGTTCTTCTCGATTTCAGCAAAGCTTTTCCGGTCAGCATCCCTTACTACCGGAACGACAAGACCTTCATCAGTGGATACAGCTACACCGATATCATAAAAGTTCTTTTTCAGGATATGGTCGCCTTGGATTTCAGCATTCAATAATGGATATTTTTTCAATGCGCCAATGACCGCTTTAGTGAAGAATGACATGAAACCAAGTTTAACATCATTTGTTTTCACGAAAGAATCCTTATGGCGGCTACGCAATTCCATGACTGCAGAAAGATCGACTTCGTTAAAAGTAGTAAGCATGGCTGCTTCGGATTGTACTTGAACTAGACGTTTGGCAATGGTTTGACGACGGCGTGTCATCTTAACCACTTCAATGCGGTCATCATTCACTTCAACAGCTGCTGCCTTTTTAGCTGCAGGGGCTTGTTTAGGAGCTGCCGCTGGTGCTGCAGGTGCATTGCTTGCTGCTTCTACGTCTTGTACACGAACGCGACCCAGTGGATCGGCTACAGGCACTTGAGTCAAGTCAATTCCTTTTTCGCGAGCCAATTTCCTTGCAGCTGGTGATGCAATAACTTGTTGAGTGGATGATGCTTCTTTTGCTTCTGCTTTAGGAGCTTCTTTAGCAGGAGCAGCTTGTTCAGCCTTAGCTGGTTCTGCTTTAGCTTCTTCAACCTTAGGAGCTTCCTCTTTTGGAGCTGCTGCAGCTGATCCATTTTCATCAACGATGGCGATAGCCTGTCCAACTTGGACAGTATCGCCTTC
>NZ_JBHVQU010000275.1:0-4390 GCF_042886655.1 Peribacillus sp. NPDC058002
GCGAAGTTCAATAATTTCAATATAGCCCTGATCATACCTGTAGTCATTTGCCTAATTGCTGCCGTGGGATATACATTCGTTCTAAAAAATGAAAGGATTTCCATAAACACGGACATTGACGGGGGAACTAAAGTTTCAGGGCTCTAATCTTTTTGTATATATAATGAAGCGCTTTGCAAATTCAACGAAAAAAGGAGACGTATTCATGCTGAAAACTAGTGGATTAGTCAATTTATCTGAACTGAAAATGTATGTAAACGGTGAATGGACTGCAGCACATAACGGAGAAACATTACCAGTAACAAATCCATCAACAGGGAAAGTGGTGGCAAGGATTCCAAATGGAGGACGCCAAGAAACGAATGCGGCCATTGAAGCTGCTGAGGAAGCGTTTAAAACCTGGTCAAAACTGACTGCACAGGAACGCAGTAAATATCTAAAGAAATTGCATGACCTTATGCATGAATTTAAAGATGAATTAGCAGAAATCATGAGTATGGAAATGGGCAAGCCCTTTACGGAAGCCCGGGGCGAAGTGGATTTCGCTGCAAGCTACCTGGAATGGTTTGCTGAAGAAGGCCGCCGGATTTATGGGGAAACGATCCCTGCTTCTGCAGCAAATAAAAGGCTATCGGTGATTCGCCAGCCGATTGGAGTGGTCGCTTCCATTACCCCTTGGAATTTCCCATTGGCCATGATGACGCGGAAAGTGGGACCTGCCATGGCCGCTGGATGTACAGTCATTGTCAAGCCTGCTAAACAATCTCCTATTAGTGCGTTAGCGTTTGGGAAATTGGTAGAAATGGCGGGAGTGCCTGCTGGAGTGGTCAGTATCGTAACAGGGAGTGCCGGACCTATCTCGGATGAAATTTTTGAAAATCCGGTAGTAAGGAAAATTTCTTTTACCGGATCTACTGAAGTAGGCAAATTGCTGGTTACCAAGTCAGCCCCGCAACTCAAGAGACTTTCCCTTGAGCTTGGAGGACACGCGCCGTTCATCGTTTTTGAAGATGCTGATTTGGAAGCCGCAGCAGCTGGTGCCGTTGCAAGCAAATTCAGGAACACCGGACAAACGTGCGTATGCGCCAATCGAATTTATGTCCACCGTTCTGTCATCGATAAATTCTCTGCACTTTTTGTTGAAAAGGTACAAGCTCTAAAAGTCGGAAATAGCATTGATCCAACCGTTGAAGTCGGGCCTCTTGTAAGCAGTGATGGCCTGGAAAAGGTAGAGGAACATGTACAAGATGCCTTGGAAAAAGGCGCCAGCCTTCTTTGTGGCGGACAAAGAGTTGAAGGGGAATTGGCTGCTGGATTATTCTATGAACCGACCGTTCTGGGTGGAGTGAACAATGATATGCTCATCACATACCAAGAAACATTTGGACCGGTCGCACCAATCATCCCGTTTGATACAGAAGAAGAGGTAATCGAGCTTGCCAACAATACAGAGTATGGTCTGGCCGCATATTTTTACACACAGAATATAAGCAGGGGAGTCAGGGTATCCGAAGCTCTGGAGTTCGGCATCATCGGATACAACGACGCCATTCCCACCGTTGCCCAAGCCCCATTTGGCGGCATGAAAGAAAGCGGCATGGGGAGGGAAGGCGGCCATCAAGGCCTTGAAGAATATTTAGAAGAAAAATATATATCGATGGGTTTTTAAAATAGGGCAAGAAAAGGCTTAAGGTGAAGTCGAATCCTTAAGCCTTTCCTTATTTACCTCATAAAAAGTCTTAATTCAACACACGCTCCCCATTGATTAACAAACATCAGTTACAGAACCCATGGCCAGGTTGTTTTACATCCTAAGACAAATAAAATAATATCCTGAATTTTTGAATTGGTAACATGAAAATTCGCTTATAGACAAAATTGTGACACAAGGAAGGTGCAAAGATGAATGTTTCAGAAGCTAAATATAAAATTGACAAGTTTACCGACACACTTTAACTCCAAGGCCTGCTTCTTTGGCAGCAGCTATACCTTCTATGACAGGCTTTATCCCCCTCCACATAACCGGGTTATTATCCTCTGCAAAAAAAACATGCTCGCAATATGCACATGCCCAATATGTGGTTGTGGCGTTAAAAAACATATCTCAGACGTCATATTTTACCTAGTTTGGTATTTGTATAAATGACAAGCAAAGGGGGAAAATGATATAAGAATAATGAAATTTGAAAGGGAAAATGAGAAGTCATGAACTCAATAATAGTAGAAATAAATGAGGTTTTTAAAGATGCAGAAGACTTTTTCATAGAACCGTTTAGTTTGGCTGGTGAAGCAGTCCTTTTACTTGGTTTACATTCAATAGTCAACCTTATAAAAACAAAAGAAATATTAAAAAAAGATATGGATACCAGTGAAGTGATTCATTCAATAAAAGTAAAAAGAACTTTTTTCAACAGAAAAGGTATTGAAATAAATAGTGAAGAAGCAATAAAGTCTATTCTTCAGGGTAAACTCATTATTTACTCAAAAGAAAAAAATATAATGTCGCTATTTGAACCAATTCCCATAGAATTAAATCGGTCAATTGAACCGCCAGCTAATGAAAACGTATTGCAAGGTCCTTTAGATTCTTTTATTGAAGATATGTCAACAAATATAGGAATAGTGAGAAAAAAAGTTTCCTCTGCTCAGCTCTCAGTTAAAACCTATACGTTAGGAAGTGATCAAAAAAAGAAATTATCAATAGTTTATTTGGACGACCGAGCAGATAAAGGTGTGATTAAAAAGATCATTTCACATATTGAAATGAATCAACACACAAATATTCTCTATCTTCAGCATCTTTATCGTTTTATGGGTATGCGAAAATGGGAGGTTATCCCTCAGTTTAATAACACAGAAATGCCATTGGAAGCAGTAGATGGTTTAAACAAAGGAAAGGTCATTCTATTCGTTGACGGTTTTCCCTTTGCGCTTATCTTGCCACATTTATTATGGGATATGTTCGCACAGGCGAATGACCGTAACTTTGCTTACCCAATAATGAGCGCCATCCGATTTTTACGTGTTCTTGGCGCTTTGGTTACCCTTATATTTCCAGCTCTCTATGTGGCCCTTGTTGCTGTAAATCCTGAGATATTAAAAATTGAACTGGCTCTATCGATTGCTCAGAGCAGGGAGGGAATACCCTATCCCCCTTTTGTTGAAATTACAATTATGCTCCTTATTTTAGAGTTAATTATTGAAGCGAGTATAAGGCTTCCGCTCAGTATCGGTCCAACGGTAACAATGGTAGGGGGAATTGTCATCGGACAAGCAGTAGTAGACGCAAAGCTGGTTAGCAACCTGTTAATTATCATTGTAGCAGCAACCTCGATAGCGAATTCAAGCGTTGTAGGGTTTCAAAATGCGTTAATCCTGCGCTTACTTAAATATGTAGTTGTTATTTTTGCTTCAATCTATGGCGTGTTGGGAATATTATCCGGTCTGGTATTCATAAGCGCTTACTTTGCAAGTCGAGAGATATTTGGAATTCCATACACTAGTTTAACTAAGGGGAGGGGGGGAATTGGATAAAAGCCTTCAGGTTATATGCATGGGGTTAATGTCTCATTTTGGTCTTATTTTTTTCATTTATCCGGAAAGAATTATTGCCAGCACACAAAAAGGTCACTGGGAACCGATTTTAATTCAATGTGTCATATTTATTCTATTTTTATGGCTTTACCTAAAGGGTCTATCTTATTTTCCAAAACAGGATATTATCGGTATTTTAAAGACCTTAGGTAAAGCTTTTTCTTTCACATTACTTTTTCCTGTTCTTCTTTACTTAATTATAACTACTATTGAACTTGTTAGCGCCTATGCAGAAGTGACCAACATTATCTTTTTAGCGAATACTCCTACATGGGCAATTATTACATTAATGATTCTTATATCAACTTATATCGCCGTAAAAGGAATCGAAACCATCTTACGTACAGCCTTATTAATATTCTGTATCTTTTTCCCGTTAATCTTACTTACGCTTTTGATTTGCTTTCAAGACGTTGATTGGCATAATGCATTTCCGATTATGGATACCGGCTTTAATTTTTTTCGAGAACCTCCCTTTTATACAAGTTTTTTTTCTTTCGCCATTGTTTTTTCATTTTTAGGTTTTATTCCAAAAAAAATATCGTATAACTCTAAAAAAATCATGTTTGCAGTCTTTTTGCTTATCCCATTTTTTTTCTTATCCGTTTATTTACCTCTTTTAACCTTTGGAAATGAAACGGCTAGTACGCTGCTTTTTCCCTTTATAACCACATTGGATAAAGTTCAGCTTCAATGGCTTATATTTGACAGGGCAACCTTGTTTTTTGCGTTAAGCCTAGTTACCTTTATCATGTTGCTTACTTCCTTACTCTTATGGCAGTCCTCTATAATAATG
>NZ_JBHVQU010000276.1:0-4368 GCF_042886655.1 Peribacillus sp. NPDC058002
CAATAAAGGAGGATACCCAGCATCGTTATTAAACTGCTCAGTATCAAATTAACATCCCCTTGGTAATGGGTCTGTTTCAATAAAACTTCAGGTGCAAAAAGGAGGATCGGAATGATGATGGAAACCCAGGATTTGCTCCATAAGGATATGAGGATGAATATTGAAATGGCTAGAATTACAGCAATAATATTACCTGTGTTTTCAAATTCAATAAACGTTGTGCCATAAATCTCACTAAACAAAATTAAACTGGCAAATAACGCAATCGAGATTATGCCTAGTCCATATAGGAGTGCACCTTGCTTGACCTTGGATAATTTATGACTAGCCATATACCTAAAAGATAACATATAAACGAATATTGAAAGGATTCCCGCCAAAGGATAACCAAGGATTTCCCACAATGAAAATTCAATCCCACCATTTATAGCTTTTGCAATAATCCAATAGGAAAATGCCCCGATTAAAATCATCACTATATATTTCAGCCATCCCTTAAAATCAACTGGCATTTCATCAGAAAGAAGTTTCATATACCCTTTTGGACTTCTGCCTATGATATGTCCTACACTTTTTTCATTCCTCTCCGCTTCGAAAAGATGGACCTCCAACTCTTCGATGATATCCTCGATTTCAGCCGTTTTCTTTCCACTTGAAAAAAGATATAATCTGAGGTCTTCTAAAAAGAGTTGACTTTCCCTGGATAACGCTTTGTTTACATCAAGCACCTTTACATTCCCCTACTTATTTTTTAATGTCCATTTTAATCAATAAGTAAATGCCAGATATTTTCTTGTTTCTTATACCTTCCCTTTATTTCTCCAACACCATCAATTGTAAGCGAATCACTGTTTTCAATGGGGCTTTTCCCTAATATCAGATGTAATTTATTTATGTTTTTAATTCCATTACCAACATGGGCAATTACAGGCTGTTGAAAAAGAAAGTCTTGATTGTTGATTCTTACTTTTAAAAAGCTTTTATGTAAAAGTCTATCTTCAAAGGCAATGATATTCATAGGATCAAAGGTTTTGGCAGTTATTTCCCCTTCAATATATAGATGAATTCCTGCATGTTGATAAAATTCTTCAAATTCACTTTTTCTCTTTTCTAAAGCAAAATTAACTGCTTCCTCCGTTTCAGTACTTACCTTAACAACACCTATTGAATCTTCGATATAGTCACCGGTATGCTGTTTTAATAGGTCATATAATGTTTCTTCTCTATCAAAAAAACTTTCCATCCAGCCTGGTGAAAGCTCCTCAAGTAACAAACACATAAACAAACCGGAACTATAACAACTTTTTCTAATACTAGAAGTAGATTCAAATTTGTTAATTAGTGGTTGTGCATACTTTTTTAAAACTGAATCGTAATCTAGCGGGCTTTTTTCGTAGTAAGCCCTTAATTCGACATACCACGCAGGTCCCTCGATGGTTTCAATCAAATTTTCATACATTAAGTACTCTTCAATACTGGCGGCTCTTTTTTCCCTTAGGGCAATGAAAGCAGCAAGGTATTGTTTCTTCTTCATTACGTTATTTTCCAACAACGCATGATAAAGATTTGCTCTTTCCCGATTTCGCAATTCCACATTTTCTTTTGACAACGGATATGTGATTCCCATCATTTCATCAGGAAACCGTTTTTCATCTTTAATATATTGATAGCCGTGAAATAATTCGTGAACCACTATTGAATACAAATCTTCATAATGCTCATACGAATCCATATTAACAATTGCAGTGGGATATTCTTCATACAAAATAATTGTGTCGCCAGTTAACCGTACATCCCACTTTAAAGTATGATATGTACATTGTGGATCGTTACTGATTTTGGGATGATTGAATAGATAAACATTTCTCTTATCATATAATGCATAAGCAGCAAGTTCAAAACCCGGCCAATAATTTTCCAACTTCACTTTAACCAAGTCTTCAGCCATTCGATTAAGATAATGAGGCATTCTTTTCCTCCCTCCATTGTTTCAATTCGATTAAAAACATCATATCATATATAATTTAACATAAATATCCAATTTTTTAATACACAAAAAGCCACTGTAACATATCAGCTCATGGGAGCCAATATTCTTACAGTGGCTATTTCCTGTGGTCACTTTTTAATTTGCCTCGCTGCGAAATGATTGGCCTGATAAGCCGATAGGGCTTGGAACATATACTGGACAGCTGCATATACCCCGCATGCAAGAAGTATCCCTGCGAGTACATCCAATACAGCATGCTGTTTCGTAAATAGCGTCGAGAGGATTATCAGTGTTCCGAATGCAGTGACACTGGCATACTCCCATTTATGCTGTTCTTTCCGCTTATGGGCGACGATCATCATGATGAATGTAGTCAGTACATGAATGCTGGGAAGACAGTTGACAGGTTGATCATGACTATAGACGATCCTCATTAAATGGGCAAAGACATCGTTCCCCACTACTTCTGGACGCGGGACTGTCGATTGCCAAAGGCAATATACAAGAAAACAGAGAAGTTTCCCCGATATTAAACTGCCTAATCCTACGAAATAGTGCTTTCGGTCAACAAAACAGTAGTAAATCAGCAATCCATAAATATACGGATACCAAAGTAAATAAGGCACGACAAATTCTTTAATAAAGGGAATCTCCCCATCTATTATAGTCGTAACATCGACAGCATGACCTGAAGATTGGTTGATGATTGAATAGATGGAACTAGTGATCACCAAAAGTAATAGATAATATAACGGGTGAAAGGATAGAATGGAATTGTTTTTCATGGCTCGCTCCGGCTTTCAATAAATTGGTTTTTTTCCAAAGATTATTATACAACATTTTTCACTAGATTAACTCTTTAATTGCTCAAGTTAATGATTCCCATGAACTAGTAAAATGGATATCTCTTACTTTTAGATGTGACCAAGAATACATAACGAAAGCCATGGCATGCTACCATGGCTTGAAACTTATATGCGAGAAGGCAAAAGCGATATCCCCGCTTTCTCTAGATTTTGTTATGGCGTTTTTTCCATACAAACGTCAAGGAAATGAAGATGTAGATGCAAAGTGTAATGATCGTAACGATTATGGATGTCGTGAAAATGATTCCGATCAGGATCGTTATTAACGCGATGATCGCAGCCCAAGTCGTGTACGGGAACCATTTTACCGAATAGGCACTTGTTTTTCCGGACTGTTGTTTACGTGATTTCAAATGGGCGAAAGCAATAATCAACCAGATGAATAATACGGTATATCCCAGCGAACCCATTAGGAACTCGAATGTCTTGCTTCCAGCAAATAAGGAAATCAGTACACCTCCATATAAAGCGGAAGTACACATTAAGATTGCGGGAACAGGTACTTTCTTCTTGGATAACCGGGAAAAGATTTTCGGAATGCGACCATCCACGGCTTGTGTATATAGAACGCGGGATGAACCATATAACCCGGAGTTCATCGAGGAAATGATCGCTAATAGAACAACGGCGTTCATAATATGGTCGGCACCAGGAATCCCAATTATTTGAAAGACCATAACAAACGGACTTTCCTGCACCCCGTTTACTTCGTTCCAAGGAATTAAGCTAACGATGATGAAAAAAGGAATGATATAGAAGGAAATGATCCTGATTAATGTACTGCGAACGGCTTTTGGTACCACTTTTTCAGGATTTTTCGTTTCAGCTAATGTGACCCCGATGATTTCCGTACCGCCATATGAATAGATGACTACCAGCATCGCCGTGATCAAGCCTGTCGATCCATTCGGAAAGAAACCGCCATGTTCAGTCAAGTTAGAAAAACCGACGGCTGTATGATCACCAAAAGTAACGAGCAGCAACAATAATCCAGCCATGATGAACACAATGATTACAGTTATTTTAATTAAAGCAAGCCAGTACTCCGTTTCCGCAAAAACCTTTACCGAAAGTAAGTTAACCGCAGTAACTAAAACCGAAACAGCTAATGCCAGTATCCAGATTGGGTATCCAGGCAGCCAATATTGAAGGAAGATCGCCGCAACCACTGATTCAGCCGCGATATTCAATACCCACATTTTCCAATAGATCCAATCCAGGAAATAGGCAGGATACTTTCCTAAAATCGATTGGACCAAATCCCTGAATGTGCGTGCACCGCTATTGCGGACCGCCATTTCAGCTAAACCTTGCATGATGAATAATAGGATGATCCCACCTATCAAGTACGCAATGATTACGGAAGGGCCGGCCATATCAATGGCTGAACTGCTTCCTTTAAATAAACCTGCCCCGATGGCACCGCCTAATGCCATCATCGTAATATGCCTTGAAGTCATTGTCCTCTGTAAATTCCGTTTGTCCGTTTCCATATCCTTACCTCCCAAAAAT
>NZ_JBHVQU010000277.1:0-4321 GCF_042886655.1 Peribacillus sp. NPDC058002
ACTATGATTCCTGAAAAAAGGATGAATTATTCCTGAAATCTATCAAAAAATATCAATTCCGATTGTTCGCCAAGGTGTCCTGAAATAGTGAATATTAGAATAATTTTACCAAAATAATTAAAATAAAGCCAATGAGAATGAATCTAGTTATTTCATCATGGCACCTTAAGTAAATTCCTTCGTTTTCCTTTTTGCAAACAGTAAAATCGATAAATAAAAAGATATGCAGCAAGTTCCTGATTGCAGGTGCTCTAAAAACACTTAAAGCTGATACCTACAAACTTATATATATTATATAACACCAAAGAAAATATAACTTTTTTTATACTGATTCATAAAGTTGCTTTTTCGTGCCATTCCCAATTTTAATCAAATGGAATAAAGAGGGAAATTTTCAAAAAATTCAATTTAGTAGTTTACTACTAAATAATAATCTTATATACTTATCCCACAAGATAGATAAAACGCATGCAAAATTAGAAATTATAGATAAAACGCATGCAACTTTCTTATTTTTGACGAAAAGGGGTAACAACATGACAAAAAACAGATGGTTAATCGCTTTATCAGCTATCGCCATTCACCTTTCCATTGGTGGTGCGTACGCCTATAGCGTATACAAAAAACCGTTAGTTGAGACTATGGGGTGGTCAGAAACTGAGGTAACGTTAGCATTCACAATAATGATGGCGCTTGCAGGAACTTCTGCAGCCTTCTTTGGTAAATTCGTGGAAAAAAATGGTCCGAGAAAGTCAGCTATGGTCGCGGCTGTATTATTCGGTTTAGGCCAAGCCGGTTCCGGTTTAGCAGTGATGGTCGATTCACTTCCGCTATACCTATTGACATATGGGGTTTTAAGTGGACTTGGCATGGGGATCGGGTACATTTCACCAGTATCCACTTTAGTCAAATGGTTCCCAGATCGCCGGGGATTGGCAACAGGAATGGCAGTATTAGGATTCGGTGCCGGAGCTCTCATTACAGCCCCAGTAGCTGCAAGCCTTATGGAATCCGTTGGCATTTATACTACCTATTATATTTTAGGAGCGGGCTATTTCATACTGATGTTCTTAGGTGCATTCTATATTGCACCTCCAAAGGCCAACTGGCTACCTGAAGGAATGAAGAAAGATATTGAATCAGGTAAGAAAGAACTAAAGAAAGACCTAAGGCAATTAACTGCAAAAGAAGCGGTTAAAACTAAACACTTCTGGATGTTATGGTCCATGAAATTGATAAATACCAGTGCAGGAATCATGATGATTTCTGTAGCTTCACCTATGGCTCAAGACGTTGTTGGTCTGTCTGTAGCAGGTGCAGCAACATTAGTCGGCATTATGGGAATCTTCAATGGCGGAGGAAGACTTGGCTGGGCAGCAGCATCTGATTATATTGGCCGCCCAAATGTTTTCGTCATTTTCTTCATCATTCAAATCGGAGCGTTCCTTTTACTTCCGACGACTACAAATACACTATTGTTCCAAGGACTCATCTTGCTGGTCGTTAGTTGTTATGGTGGAGGATTTTCAAATCTCCCTGCGTTTGCCGGGGATTTATTTGGAACTAAGGAAATTGGGGCCATCCACGGTTATCTTTTAACTACGTGGTCTCTAGGCGGGGTTTGCGGACCAATGTTGGTTACTGCAATCAGGGAAAGTACGAACAGCTACATCCCGGTATTCTACGTTTTCGCAGTATTAATAGCGATAGCATTCGCCATCTCCATCTGGCTGCGTCTCGACATTAAAAAAATGCAAAGAGCACAGAATCAAGGAGTAACGAACACATTAAGTAAAATATCCTAATTTAAAAACTTGTAAAAAGGCATTATCAAGTAAACTTCCCTAAACGGAATTTACCTTTGATGATGCTTTTTTAGTTTGTTTATGGCTATTACGGTGTATCTTTTTGAACTGTAGCACAACCGAAGATTTTATGGATTATGCCATTCTCCCGGAATGTTTGCTCGTACAGTTGTGATCATTTCTAATGCTTAATCGCAGTAGTCATGGGAAATGCATTTAGAGGTGCAATCCTTGTAGGCGGACTTTATTCAGGACTTATGCACGTAAAGGCAGGAAAACGACAAAGTACCGACACCGATATTTTTTTAAAAATTAACCATCATTTCACAGTGAAAGTCTTGTATTTGATTCCAACAGCTTCGTTTGGTTGCTGCTTTATCTATCGGAATTCCAAAAAAGTATAAGAAATACGAATTCCAACTTTTTAAATCAGGTGATTAGATTCAAAAGTGAAACATTCCAATCGAATTAAAGATGAATGATAAACGTTCATCATTATAACATGTTTTGCACCAAACTTTTGAACAAGTTATATAGTTTAACATTAAGCTAAATCAGGGAATTAAGTAAGAGATGGATTTAGGAGGGATTGTCTTGTGGATCAATAAACCGTTTTTCAAATATGCATGCGCGACCATTTTGATCATTTTAATTATTTTTTTACTAGGTAAGATTGATTACGTTCTGCTGCCGCTACAAAAAATCATTGCTGCCATGTTTTTCCCTATTATTGTGGCTGGGCTTTTATACTATATATTACGGCCGGTAGTTAACTTATTAACTGAATTTATCCCGAGGTCAATTAGCATCTTCACCGTGTTTTTGATTATATTTAGCATGATTGGGATGGTAAGTTACTTTGGAAGTCCTTTAATCGTGGACCAATTTCAAAAATTATCTGAAAACCTCCCAAGCAAAGTCAAGGAATTCTCTAAAGAATCTGAAGTGATGATTGAGAAAAATGATTTTGGCATGGTTAATATGGAGGATCTAAAAGAAAAAGCGGTCACGCATTTGAAAGATTACTCGGAAAAACTAATAGTGAATGTCAATACCATTTTTTCCACAATCACGAGTGTATTAACAGTATTGGTCATTACACCATTCATTTTATTCTATTTCTTGAAGGATGGAGATAAATTAAGACCATTTCTATTAAAATATATACCGAACGATGTTGAATCAGAGGGAAACACGATATTAAAAGACGTCGATAAAGCCCTTTCAACATATATTATCGGTCAATTCATCATATCAATCGTCATTGGGACTTTGATGTATATCGGCTACTTGATTATCGGTCTCGATTATGCACTCGTATTAGCCATATTCGCCATGATTTTTACCGTTGTACCATTCCTTGGTCCATTAATAAGCATCATCCCTGCCCTTTTCATTGCCTTACAGCAAGACATTGGGTTGGCAGTGAAAGTACTCATTGTCCTTACCGTTGTTCAACAGGTCGAAGGGCACTTGGTTACACCGAATATTATGGGAAAACGGCTTAACATTCACCCGCTTACCATTATCTTATTGCTGCTTGCTGCAGGATCAATATACGGTTTCATAGGCATTTTAATCGCTATCCCCACTTATTCCGTAGTAAAAACGATTATAGGGAATTTCAGGAAATTTTATAGATTACGAAAAGGGATTACTTAATTAAGGACTGTATCCTTAGTAATCCTAAATAGAAGTATTTTAAAAAAGGACATCCTATCAACGCTTCTGATTGTAGATATAGTAACCTCGATGAGAAGCGGGTTGGCTGCAGTTTTTTTCTTGAAAAGTGTTCAATTGAAATCCGCTCCCTTTCCGCCGACTGCCTGCCAAGCCTCCACTCCGCAAGCGGCTGCGGGGTCTCGGCGAGCCAGTTCTTCGGCAGGAGTGTCGCAAAGGTCTTAAATCCAATAAGTTTACCTGCGGATTTAAAAAAACGCTGTTTTGGTAATGTTTTTTGCTATTGCCTTAGTAAGATAAAGGAACTTAAAAATTGCTTGAAGTTCCCTTTCTTCAAGCTGTTAAACTTCTATTGTTTCAACGATTGCTTTAATACGTTCTTGCTCTTCGTTCTTATCCAAGTATTCAAAAAATCCAAGTCGATTTCCCCACGGGTCTGTGAAAGTTCCCCATTTAACTGGAACTTCTGGTCTTGAATGTATTGCAAAACTATCAATCTTTAGCTCTTCTACAAGTCTATCTCTTTCAGCTTCAATGTTAGTAACCCCTAATCGTAATGGTCCGTTACCGTCAATAAGAAGTCCTTCAGCGACCTGCAACCAACAACCAGGAATGAGTTCCCACTCTGCAAATCCATCGTGTGGAGTAAATTCAGGCTCCTTATTCAGCAGTGTTCCATACCACTTTTGCCCTTCTTTTATGCTGGAAACCCGAACCTGAGTAGTCATTTCAAAAATCATTAGTAACCCTCCTAAATATGTATAATCGAATATAATTATACCATAATTTAACAATTAATTCTGTAGGGATTTTCAAGCAGTTCTTAACATCTGAAC
>NZ_JBHVQU010000278.1:0-4317 GCF_042886655.1 Peribacillus sp. NPDC058002
CCTTTGTTATATTTCCGTCGGAATGTCGGAATGGTACCTGCTGGATGGCCGAATTAATTCGCACACATTTTTTTACGTCGGATAGTTTATAGCAACTATCCGTTACCGTAATTATTATCTATGGAAATGAAATATCACTATTTATAATTTTAAACCGCTTTTTTATAAAGTACATCATTGTACTTGAAAATAGGAGTGAGAAAAATTGAATGTGAAAGCAGACATTATCCATTTACCTGACCTATCATTCATACAATATTGCAAGGAACAATTTGGAATAAATCGTGGTGTTTATAATACTATTGATTCGTGGTTTTTTCAAAAAGGGATAAATAATATTATGGAACGAAGAAATAAAATCTATCATTTCCTTGCAAAATGGCTTCAGGAAGACTCTAAGAACAATAATGGGAAAATTGTTATCGGAAATGGAAATTTAACAAAAAAGTTAAATGAATACTATGAAAGCGCCATTTTATCCCGAAAATCTATTTAAAGTAGGAAACTCTTTTTCATAGTTGATGAACTTGTTTTAGAAAACACGTTTATATTTTTTCTATAGAATCTTTGGAACCAAATGATCGATATTCTTATATACCTCTCAGAGATTTAATCAATAAAATTTGAGGGAAGGTAATTTTTTTGATTGATAACAACTTTTATACTCAAGAGAATCATGGACCGTATGAAATCTATAATTTAGGAGATTTTGAATTAGAGGACGGTTGCATTATCCCGGACTGTAAACTTGCTTATGTTACGTTTGGGGAACTTAATGAGGCAAAAGATAATGCGATTCTCGTTCTTACGTGGTATTCCGGAACCAACAAAATAATGGAGACATATATAGGGAATGAAAATGCACTTAATCCAGATCATTATTTTATTATTATTGTAAACCAAATAGGAAACGGGCTTTCAAGTTCTCCTCATAACACCCCAGCTCCTTTGAACATGGGTAATTTTCCAGAAGTTCGAATTAGTGATGATGTTCGTGCTCAACATAAGTTGCTTACCGAACATTTTGATATTAAGCAACTAGCTCTTGTTGTAGGTGCTTCAATGGGAGCACAGCAAACATATGATTGGGCTGTACGATATCCGGATATGGTTAAGCGTGCTGCACCAATTGCAGGTACCGCAAAGAATACCCCTCATAACATTCTTTTTACAGACACGCTAATGGAAGCAATAACATCTGATCCGAACTGGAATAACGGGAATTATCGATCATGCACGGAAGTCGTAAATGGACTAAAAAGACATGCGAAGATATGGGGGGTAATGGGGTGTAGTACTGAATTTTACAAGCAGGAAGCTTGGAGGCTATTTGGTGTAGACTCTTTAGACAAATTTTTATCAGACTTTCTTGAGACGAATTATAAAGTAAAAGATCCAAACGCCCTTCTTTGTATGGGATGGAAATGGAAGCAAAATAATGTGAGCAGAATCACCTCCGGGAATCTGAAAGAGGCATTCAATAGGATCAAAGCTAAGGTCTATGTAATGCCAATCGATGAAGATATGTTCTTTCCACCTAAGGATTGCGAAGAGGAGCAAAAAATGATACCGAATAGTGAACTTCGGGTTATTCATAGTATCTGTGGACACTATGCTTTATTTGGAGCTGAAGGCACAGATTATATGAATCAAATAAATAATCATCTAAATCAGTTATTAGCTACATCTGTTTAGGCAATGAAATTATTAATTTCAAGTTGGTACTAATGAAAGACATAAAAGTTAGGAGGATTTGAATGAACAAGTTTGGCTTTTTTAAAAATCCCACCCAGATAACATATGGCTTGGAGGCGGCAACTCAACTTAGGGATATCATCGATCAGGAAAGTTTTAAAAATATACTTATAATAACTGATTCAGGGATTGTAAAAACTGGTTTGATTGAGCTGCTTACAAGGCAGCTGTGCAATATTAATTATGCCATTTTTGACGGAACCAAACCAAACCCAACTGTACGAAACTGTGAAGATGCACTGGAGTTATTAGTAGAAATCAGAGCAGATGTTGTAGTGGCAATGGGGGGAGGAAGCTCGATAGATGTAGCGAAAGCAGTTTGTCTGTTAGCCACAAATGAAGGGTCCATTGTGGGATATGAAGGGATCGATACTTTTTCTAATGATATATTACCGCTGATAGCAATCCCGACAACTGCCGGCACAGCCAGCGAGGTTACAACATTCACAGTGATTACTGATGAGGTACGCCAGTATAAGTTTACAATTGGCGGAATCCGTTTGGCACCTAAATGGGCATTAGTAGACCCCTTAGTTACAAAATCACTGCCTCCACATATAACAGCTGCGACAGGTTTGGATGCTCTTGTACACGCACTGGAATCATACACATCGAAAATGGCAACGCCAATTTCGAAAGCGCTTGCAAGAGAGGCGATAAGAAAAATTAGCGCGAATCTTCGTCAGGCAGTTTATAGCGGAGACAACATAAAGGCAAGAGAGAATATGCTAATGGGCAGTCTTCTGGCAGGCCTTGCATTTAATAATACTAGGTTAGGAAATTGTCATGCATTAAGTCATCCAGTGAGTGCCATCTACGGGGTTCCGCACGGAGTAGCAAATTCAATTCTAATACCACATATTATGGAATTTAATTCACTTGCAGTACCCGAGTTGTTTAGTGAAATCGCGGAAGATATGGGAGAAAACCTGGATGGCCTTACATTAATGGAGCGGGCGTATTCAGCAATTCATGCAGTAAAAAAACTATCTGAAGATATCAATATCCCGAGCGACTTTTCACAGTATAACATAGATGAAGGTTCATTAGACAGAATGGCAAAAGACGCTTTATTAAGTGGAAATATTGCCGTCAATCCCAGAACAACAACATATGAAGACGTTATAGATCTTTATAGAAAATCAATAGGCGGTGTTAAAGTTAGGACTATTTGATCTAACTACTAAAAACGCATGAGTTCACAGGGGAAACCGAAGACATTCAAAATTAATGTAGGAATAAAATTATCAAAAACACATATTTCAGGAGGAATTTGAGGATGGTTGAAAAAGTAAGAGAATTTACTTTGATAGATTTAGAAAATATTAAACTATTCATAAATGGAGAATGGGTGACTGCGGCTTCAAATTCAACATTTTCACTTATTAATCCATCCACCGGTGAAACCGTAGCGGAGATTCCAAGGGCAGGTCAAAAAGAAGCACAGCAAGCAATAGAGGCAGCCAACAAGGCTTTTCCCCAGTGGGCAAAGCTAACAGCCTATGATAGAGCTGACTATTTGCTTAAGCTTCGTGACTTAATGTTGGAACATGTTGAAGAATTGGCATCCATTATGAGCATCGAAATGGGGAAAGCCTACATAGAGGCTGTTGGAGAAGTGAAATATGCATCTAGCTTCTTATCCTGGTATGCCGAAGAAGGCCGCCGGATCTATGGAGAAACAATACCAGCATCTGCAACGAATAAAAGATTGTTTGTCATAAAACAGCCAGTAGGTGTTATAGCGGCCATTACACCTTGGAACTTCCCGCTGGCAATGATGACAAGAAAACTGGGCCCTGCACTCGCAGCTGGCTGTACTGGTGTGGTAAAGCCAGCAAGCCAGTCCCCGCTTTCTGCTTTAGCTTTTGCTAAATTAGTAGAAAAAGCTGGAATCCCAAAAGGAGTAGTTAATATAGTTGCCGGTGCAACCAAGGAAATTTCAGATGGAATTTTTGAAAACCCGATTATTAAGAAGATTTCTTTCACTGGTTCAACGGAGGTTGGGAAAACGCTCGTCGAAAAATCTGCGCCGCAATTGAAAAAGCTATCTTTGGAACTTGGAGGACATGCACCATTTATTATCTTTGAAGATGCAGACCTTGAGAAGGCCGCAGAAGGTGCACTTGCAAGTAAATTCCGAAATGCCGGACAGACCTGCGTCTGTGCAAACAGAATCTATGTCCATGAGACTGTTAAGGATGAATTTATAAAAATCTTCGTAGAAAAGGTAAAGAGCCTAAAGGTCGGCGATAGTCTTGACAGTTCCGTTCAAATCGGACCTCTAGTTAACGAAGAAGGATTGAAAAAGGTCGAAGAGCATGTGGCCGATGCTCAGGAAAAAGGAGCAGTTTTATTGTATGGAGGGAAACCATACAATGAAAACGGGTATTTCTATCAGCCAACCGTTTTAGACAATGTAACCAAAGATATGAAAATAATGACAGAAGAGACTTTTGGCCCTGTGGCACCATTAACAAGTTTTACCAGTGATGATGAAGTAGTTTTTGAAGCCAATGATACAGTTTATGGATTGGCTGCCTACTTATACACCACTAATAT
>NZ_JBHVQU010000279.1:0-4299 GCF_042886655.1 Peribacillus sp. NPDC058002
CAGAGACAGAAAACCATTGAAAAAGAAAAAGCAAACAGAGAAAAAATGCAAATCGAACGTAATGGATAATGGGTACAAAGAGACTTTTCGAAAATGAAAAGTCTCTTCTTTTTCTCTTTGCCTGAATGATATAAGTTAAATAACAAGATAAGGCTGTACCGAAGTCTACACTTTGGTACAGCCTTTTGCAAATATTAAAGGAAAAGATCACCTGCATTTCAATCATGATATTTGAGCCGATTGATCATATGGAGCGTTCACTCTTTTATTTAGTTTAAGTTAATCCATACACTTTTGACTTCCGTATAATTTTCCAAAGCATAACTGCCCATTTCCCGACCAATTCCGCTTTGTTTATAACCGCCAAATGGAGAAGCGGCATCAAAGGCATTATAGCAGTTTACCCAAACTGTACCAGCTTTTAATTCATTGGCCACATAATGGGCTTTTTTTACGTCTTGTGTCCATAAACCTGCAGCCAATCCATATTCTGAGTTATTTGCACGGCTTATCACATCATCCAAATCATCAAAAGGCATTGCAGCTACAACAGGGCCGAAGATTTCTTCTTTAGCGATCGTCATTTCATCTTCAACGCCTGCAAATATCGTAGGTGTTACAAAATAGCCCTCTCCTTGCCCATAATTGCCCCCGGTAACCACTTCGGCACCTTCAGACTTTCCTTTTTCAATATAACTGCCCACTCGTTCCAATTGTTCACTGGAAACCAATGGCCCTATCTGTGTAGAAGGATCAAGACCGGCCCCTTGTTTAATGTTTTTTGCATGAGACACTAAGTCGGCTACCACGTTGTCATAGGATTTCTTTTGAATGTACAGGCGGGAACCGGCACAGCAAACTTGTCCTTGATTAAACATGATGCCCATTAAAGCACCAGGAATGGCTTTACTCATATCTGCATCCGGTAGAATGATATTAGGTGATTTCCCGCCTAACTCCAACGAGATTTTTTTCACAGTTCCCGAAGCTTGGCGCATGATCATTTTCCCTACTGAAGTTGAACCGGTAAAGGCAATTTTATCGACATCTGGATGGTCTACAAGCGGTGATCCTGCTGTTTCCCCAAATCCAGGGATGACATTGAGGACGCCAGGAGGAAAACCTGCTTCAAGCGCTAATTGACCTAAATATAATGCTGAAAGCGGCGTTTGCTCCGCTGGTTTTAAAACGATCGTACATCCGGTTGCAAGGGCTGCACCTAATTTCCATGCAGCCATAAGAAGAGGGAAATTCCAAGGGATGATTTGTCCTACCACTCCAACTGCTTCATGACGGGTATAATTGAAGTAATTCCCAGCAACAGGTATTGTTTGTCCTACTATCTTAGTTGCCCACCCAGCATAATAACGAAAGTGATCGATTGCAAGGGGGACATCGGCATTAGTGGTTTCACCAATTGGCTTGCCATTATCCAAGGTATCCAATTGTGCTAAAGCCTCTTTATGTTCTTCCATGAGGTCCGCTAATTTATAAATGAGGCGGCTGCGCTCCGATGCACTCATTTTTTTCCAAGGACCGTTGTCGAATGCCTTACGGGCTGCTTTGACTGCTTTATCTACATCTTCCGGTCCTGCTTCACTCACAACCGCTAAAACCTTGCCGTTAGAAGGATCGAGAGTCTCAAAGGTTTTTCCTGAAGCAGCTTCCACCAATTCCCCATTAATCAAAAGCTTTTTAGTGCCCTTCAAGAATTCTTGCACTCGTGGATTAAGTTTAATAGTTTGTTCCATGTATAATACCCCTTTTCATTTGGATTTTAAGTTGCATATTTGTTCGGACAATGGCTTTCCTCTAAGTAAAGGATCAGGCATGATCTTATGTGATTGATACAATTCTCTTTGGCTGCCATGCAGCAAGTCAGAATATTTCAAAAACCGGATTACTGATTCCTTCCCCCTTTATCAATAGGATTCAATTTCTCGACATGTAATTATGCAAGACCTATGCCAAAACAAAAAAACGATGAAACCAGTTAAAAGATGGTGGAGCGATATCGGAAGATGCCATCCTGTTCCAATATGGAACAGGATGGTGTTCCATATTGGAACAAAAAAGTTTAGCAGTTCGCATAATGCCGTATTCATTTTGGTGAGTATCTGAATTTTCTGTTATAATTAAACTATATGAACGAATCCTGAATGCTCTGAAACTTTGAATTAGAAAGAGTTTCATTTATGAAATTGAATAAAAAACAGTAGCCGATTTACTCGATTATACATACGGGAGGATTATTCAATGTCTGTTAATATAAGCGCGGATAAAGGAACCATACCGGCATTTATTCAAGAATCATGGCAGCGGTGCTTTTCGAAGGGACTTCAGCCAAGCATGATGGATAAGGAAGATATGCTTGGTGCAATTGAGTTGGCCGAATACCACGATCGATATGCTGAACTCCTGTACCATTCTTCCCCCATTTTAGAAGATGTTTATCGCTCGATTAATGGTTTGGAGTCCATTTTATTACTTGCTGCTCCTGAAGGGTATATCATCGAAACAGTTGGGGATCCAGCTTTCATTCGCCATGCAGATAATGTTTCCCTTAGGAAAGGGGCCAATTGGCTAGAGGAATCAAAAGGAACAAATGCAATAGGAACGGCCATAGTAGAGAAAAATCCTGTATTGATTCATGGCAGTCAACACTTTCATCAGGATAACCATTTCCTCACTTGTGCCGCATCGCCCATTTATCACCCTGATGGGTATCTGCTAGGTGTTTTGAACTTAAGCAGTCATCAACAGAATTATCATCCTTTTTCCGTTAGCTTAGTTCAAAGGGTGGCTGATAGCATCAAACAAGCACTCTTATTGTCCCATACACAAAAAAGGGAGAAAAACCTTTATTTTATATATGATTCATACCCTGATCCGTTAATTACCCTTGATAAAGAGGGGAAAGTTACAGATCTCAATTTAGCGGCGTCACAAGTTATCGGCACATTGAAAAAACCGGTATCGAATATAATATCAGGAACAGACCCACTTGTTTTGGAACAGAGGGTTTCAATTAAAGACCAGGAATTTATGGTGCAAACCCTTGGAAAAAATATGGAACATCAATCATCCGTGATCGTTCGGTTAAAAAAACAAAAATTGATTGATGGTTTAACAACTAATCGTTATCAATTTTCAGATATATTAAGTAACGATCCGCAAATGAATCAAACCATATCCATTGCTAAAAGAGCTGCAGCGCTTGATATCAGCTTGCTAATCACTGGAGAAAGCGGAACGGGAAAAGAACTATTCGCACAATCCATTCATGGGGTTAGTTTAAGAAGTGATAAGCCATTCATCGCCATCAATTGCAGCGCAATTCCCGAAAATTTATTGGAAAGTGAGTTATTTGGGTATGAAAAGGGTGCCTTTACTGGCGCAAAAAGCGGCGGACATAAGGGGAAGTTCGAAGCTGCGGATGGCGGAACCCTTTTTTTGGATGAAATCGGGGACATGCCGCTTCAAGCTCAAGCGACCCTGCTTCGCGTGCTTCAGGAACGATGTGTGACGCGTGTCGGCGGACATGCTTCCATTCCAATCGATGTAAGGGTCATTGCCGCCACCAACAAAGACTTACAAAAAGAAATTGAAGCTGGAGAATTCCGTGCAGATCTATTTTTCCGCCTTTGTGGATTATCTTTGAAAATTCCAAATCTTAGAAGTCGGAAGGATTTATTGCTGTTAGCAGAATACATTTTAGCGGATTTACCTTATAGGAGTGAACATACCGAATTAACTGATGAGGCTAAAACATTCATTTTGGAATATTCATGGCCAGGAAATTTCCGTGAATTGCAAAACGTACTGGGACAGGCTGCATTCCTAGCTGAAAATGGACCGATTACAAGGGACTTGCTTGTGGCGCTTTGTCCTGTTTCTTCCATTACACATGAGGAAGGGGCAAATTCCGATCAAGGACCAAGAAACTTTCAAGAACAAGAAACCCAGTTGATCAGAAATGCGTTGGAACGAACAAATGGAAATATCAGTAACGCCGCGAAGCAACTCGATATCGGCCGAAATACGCTTTATAGAAAAATGAAAAAATATGGAATCAAATTTCTAAAGTAAGAGTTTCTTAGTATATTTAAAAACATGAATGATGAGTTTCCGTTTTAAAATCTCAGATTCCCGACCTGATTTGGTCGGTTCTTTGGTATCGCGAGTAAACATATGCGGACAAGCATACCTTTTCTCCATATAAGCTATATTTCACCTTAAAGACTATGAATAATGAAGAGCAGGTAATCAAAATCTCATATAGATGATGTTATTGATAGC
>NZ_JBHVQU010000280.1:0-4285 GCF_042886655.1 Peribacillus sp. NPDC058002
GGCTTTGTATGGTACGACCTTACGGATCTCAGCGATTTCAGGATTCACTTTTTCAGCATCGATATGCCCTCCGCGAGTTTTGGCACCTTGAGCCAATTTGACTTCAAATGCTTTGATTTCCGGTATTTCACTTTTTCTTTTTAACTCATCCCAATCCATTTCGCCCTTACTATCACGAACCCCAAACATGGCCGGCCCGATTTGCATGATTATATCGACACCGCCGGTTAAATGATAAGGAGAAAGTCCGCCTTCCCCTGTATTCATCCATGTGCCTTTTGCTGCAGCCAATCCCTCAGAAAGGGCAGTGATTGCGTTCTTCCCCAAAGAACCATAACTCATGGCGGACATGCCGATAAGACCTTTTAATCGAAAGGGATGCTTAGTGTTTGGGCCGATGATCACGGCATCATCATCATCCAATAAGAATGCAGAGGACACTTCATCTCCCCATTTTTCTTCTCGCTGTGAGAAAAGCGGGTCTTTCATTAGAATGTATCTTTTAGTCGTCACTTTTGTTTCTCGATCGTATTTTTCTTCTTCGGCCAATTTTGGGAACATGCTATTCTTAACAAAGAAGCCTTCTTCATCAAAATCCCGTTTTGAACCAAAACCTATTACATCCCGTAAATATTTTGAACTTTTCACCATATGTTCATAGTCATCCCGGGAAAAGGGTTTTCCTTCGTTATCACTGTTAAACCAATATTGCCGCATTTCAGGCCCGATTTTTTCCAGAAAGTAACGTATTCTCCCGAGCACGGGGTAATTTCTTAAAATTGCATGATGCTTCTGCGTGCGGTCAAAGAAAATCATATAAAGTAATAGGAAAACCAAGACGATGATTACGATGAAAATAACGGTAAATCCAAGGATAATTAAAAGATTTGCGATGCCACTCATTCAAATTCCCTCCTGATATGCAAAAAAATCATGTATTGTTAATCTACTCGGTAATTCGATCAATTATACAAATTTCCAATACAAGAATTTAATAGGGATAGAATGAGTTCATTTAAATAACCGACTTGATCTTACTTTATCTTCAGCTTCTCTTTTCCGCCTTAATCCAATGGCTAACTGCAAAGTTATAGCATCATGAGCTCTTCTGGATTATACCCGTTGATTTCCTTGATTTTTTAAATCGGTATATAAGGGGATTACGATGGATATACATTCTTTTTGCACATACCCCGATATTTTAAATTACTAAGGAAAAATTGTTGCAGTGTCTCAACCGACTTTTTCAAATAATCTGACTAGTATGCTTTCCTGAAATTGCCGTTTTGTCCGCTCATCCTCCTTTCCAGCAGTGCTTTTTTGCTTCACCTAGTAAAAGTGCTGATTCAGCTTCCCGGAACGAGTGGCATTTTATAATACCTTTTCCACAATAGAGCCCAAACCGTTTCGAAAACCAAAATGCTTTTAATTGTTTGATGACTGTATCAAGTCTTTGGTCGATACTATTTTCAGCAAGCGCAGTATGGAGAAAGAAAAACCGATTCACATTCAGGAACCCAACAAGGGTATGTTGAGTACCAAAAACAGTTTTCGTCATTTGAATCGGCTCACTCTTATTTAACGGATTTAATTTCGTTTCCATCACCCCTATCAAACAAGCAATGACTTATAATGAAAAAGGGGATGGTCGTTAGCTTACCCCTTTAGCAACCTTATACTTTAGGTAGGTGGGGAAATAACAGAATACGTACTGGTATAACCAAAATAACAAACAACATGTCTACTAATTTTCGTATAGAATGACCAGTGATCAAAATAGTTCAAAAGATTATAATTAAAAATATATTCAAAGGGGGCCTGAGCATGAAAATTGTTATTGCACCAGATTCCTATAAAGGAAGTTTGTCAGCATTAGAAGCTTCCAAAGCCATCGAACGAGGGGTCAGGAAGGCACTGCCGGATGCGAAGACAGAATTGGTTCCTGTAGCGGATGGCGGGGAAGGTACGATGGATAGCCTTGTGGCAGCTACGAATGGTCGAAAAGTTGAAGTGACCGTTAAAGGACCTTTACTTGAAGACGTTCAGGCAGCATATGGGATCTTGGGTGATCAGGAAACATGCGTGATTGAAATGGCCAGTGCATCCGGACTGTGCCTAGTCGATCCAGATGAGCTGAACCCCTTGATCACTACTACATACGGAACAGGGGAGCTTATTCAAAAAGCATTGAATGATGGCTGTCGAAAGTTCATTTTAGCGGTAGGTGGAAGCGCCACCAATGATGCGGGTGTTGGAATGCTCCTGGCTTTGGGAATGAGGGTGCTTGATGAAGATGGTAAACCGCTAGGATTCGGGGGTGCCGAATTATCGCGGATATCAGAAATTAATACGGAAGACTTTGATTCCAGAATTGCAGATTCCAAGTTCTTGATTGCCTCGGATGTCCAGAATCCGTTAGTCGGTCCGGATGGGGCATCAAGTGTATTCGGACCTCAAAAAGGTGCCACTCCTGCCATGGTTGAATTGCTTGATAAAGCTTTATCATCATGGGCTGATTTAGTGGAAATCAAGACAGGCATACACTTGCATGATAAAGCGGGTGCGGGTGCTGCAGGTGGAATCGGAGGTGCATTTCAAGCCTTTTTTCCAGCGGAAACAAAAAGGGGCATCGATATTGTGTTGGAGCATACGAAAATGGGTGAAAAATTATCCGATGCTGATTGTGTCTTTACCGGAGAGGGCCAAATCGATTACCAGACAGCTTCAGGCAAAGCACCAATGGGAATTGCACAAGAAGCCAAAAAGTACGATATTCCAGTATTTGTTTTAGCTGGATCGATCGGAACGGGTATTGAAGTTTTATATGATCATGGAGTAACTAGTGTTCATAGTTTAGTGAACGCTCCAATGCCTTTAAAGGAAGCTATGGATAGAGGAGCTGAATTGTTGGAAGTTTCAGCCGAACAAGTAATGCGGACTTTTTTGGGAGCGATTAAAAATAGTAGGTAGGTTAATTGTTTTCTAAAAGAGCTTAAAGATATAAAGAAAGGGAACTAAATGAAGAAGAGCTTGAAACGATTGGATACTTTTTGAATGGGATCGAATAAATGATTAGCTTAAGAGGTCAGTCCTCAAGGTTTATAAGAATTCCTATTTAGTTAACTGCGGGCTTTTTATAAAATTGGTGATGATGCCTTTCCTATTGATCAAACGGGTACGTTAGCTAGTTCGGAGCTGTCTTTAAGGCAGCTTTTTCTTTTTGCAACTATCGAAGCAGATCATTTCAAGGAACTGAAAAGGCGTGAAGGTGAATGAGTATAGTATATTAACTAGATTTGCTAATCAAGTGCTAATTGAATTCCTATCTTTAACACCCTTTATCAAAATTCATTGTAGTCGTTTTAAGAAGGTGTACATATGAAAATAAGAAGAAGTATGTTAATTATTCAAATTGACAAGCTTGAAAGCTGAGAAAATTCTATTGGGATAAATTATGAATCGATGCTTAAACTAACTCAAAAAAGGAGTGAAACTTATGACCCAAACAAAGTTTGATTCGAAAGTTCTTTCAGTTATAGAAGATAAAATCCGATTAATTAAAATAGATAAAAAGGCCATTTATTTAGTTGGTCCCATTCGACTACCAGTTAACTTATATGGGGAGACGGTAGTGTTCAATTGGTATTGTTGGCTAAATTGTGACGAGGTAACAGAAAACTATGAGAGAATTATTGAGAAATTATCTTCTGTTAATTTAGCTGAATTACAGCAATCAAGTGTGTTAGTATATGGTGACTTTTCATATAGTGACGATGCCATCATCAGAATGCATTCCATTTGTCATACAGGAGACATTTTTGGCAGTAAGCGATGCGACTGCGGTTATCAATTGAAAAAATCCATGAAAATGATAGTGGAGCACGGTACGGGTGCGTTGTTTTATCTAGCCAATCATGAAGGAAGAGGAATTGGCCTCTTTAGTAAGGCACTGGCATATATCCTTCAGGAAAATGGCTATGATACAGTTGATGCTAATAAAAAACTGGGTTTTGTTGATGATTCCAGAAACTATAATGACGCGATACTAGTATTGAAAGCACTAAGATCCAAACCGGTTACACTTATAACCAATAACCCAAAAAAGTTGGAAGCATTGAAAAACGCTGGTTTGGAGGTTGCAGGTAGAAAGCCTTTATGGGGAGACATTTCGGAGTTTAATGAGAATTATCTCCAGACAAAGATAAAACGTTCAGGTCATTTAGAGGAAGAGAGGATTTGTCCAAATGACTAATCTCATCCTGCTACGCCTATAATAGATCTGGGC
>NZ_JBHVQU010000281.1:0-4273 GCF_042886655.1 Peribacillus sp. NPDC058002
ATCATGAACCTAAAATACTTTTCCTGTGTGAACATCATCTCGAACTGCACGGCCGATAGGGAAGTGAGGAAACCCAGCACGATTGGAAACAACAAAAAATATCCAAATGAGATACCTGTGATGAATAGAATGAAGAGCCCGGGTATGAACCGAAATGTAACTCTTCTCTCTTCCGGTTTCAGCGCTGGAGCCACAAAACGCCATAACTGATAGGCTGCTAGCGGAATCGTTGCAGCTATTGCACAAACCGCAGCGATAATCATGTATACCCATAGGATCTCACTTGGTCCGAGCACAGCAAGCTTTCCATCCAAATCCTTAATGAGCAGTTCATAAATATCCTGTACGAATATGAAACTCACTATGAAAAAAGCCAGAAAACCTATCAGCGTTTTAATGATTCTGCTTCGGAGCTCTTCCATATGTTCAATAACTTGTAAATCCTTACTTTCCACCTTCACTCCTCCTTTTTAGATATTTTCTTGCACGATTGCAAATAGCACTTCCCCTCGAACTCTTTTCATGAAAAGAAGCAGGCGAGTCTTTCCGCCCGCTATATTTCATTTACTTCACCCTTCTTTTTTTACAGCTCTTAATGCGGCTTTATTCTCGTTTTCATCCTCTTTTTCTGAATCATTCACCAATCCTTTTGTTGCACTTTTGAATTCGGACAATGTCCGGCCAAAGGCACGGCCGATTTCCGGCAGCTTAGACGGTCCAAAAATAATCAGTGCAATTACGAGGACAATCACCAAACCGGGTATTCCTATATTTGAAAGCATTCTTATTCACTCCTCTGATTTCCTCATTTTTCTTCGCTATATTCTTATCAAGCATCATTATCGTTCGCTATCAATTAATCATTTTCCCTTGCTTTTTCATTCTTTGTTTTTCATGTGCGCGATTATGGGCACGTGTCCGATCTTCCTCGACTTCGTTCGTTTTTTGTACACCTTCCATAACCGCTGCTGATGCAACCTTTCGCAGCCCTGTTTGATCCTTATCAAAAACAAAGGATGCTCTTGTCGATATGTCCGCACCTGGTTCTGTCACGAATGGGACTACTCGGTAATCCGCCTTCCATTGTTCTGGGGTTACTTTGCATCGGACATATCCCCGGTAATCATTAAAGAACTTTATATGTGGATTCTGACTTAGTATTTTATCCGTATCCGCACGCTTATCCGCTCCATTTCCACCAGATGTGATGGAGGTTCCGACAAACTCCACACCGAATATCTTTGAATTTGGATCATCGAAATCCGCCTTTAGGTTGGCTGCCCAGCTTGCATGTACATCACCCGTCAACACGACCAGATTTTCCAGATTGTTTCTTTTGATTACATCAATTAAACGATCGCGAGCAGCCGGGTATCCATCCCAGGAATCCATGCTGAATTTGGGAGCGGTTGGTGTTCCATAATTCCTTTGTGCAAAGAAAATCTGCTGAGGCAAAACGTTCCACTTCGTATTTGATTTTGATAGATTGTCAGTTAACCACTGTTCCTGCTCTGGACCTAGCAATGTCCGTTTCGGATCAAGTGACTCAGGCGTTTGCGGGGAACTTCCATCGCCGTTTGCCTGATCATCCCGGTATTGACGGGAGTCCAATACAAAGAAAGATGCCAGGTCGCCATATGTGAAATTTCTGTATAACCGCATATCCGCTCCCTTGGGCAAAGATGATTTACGAAGGGGCATATGCTCATAGTAAGCTTGATAGGCGGCGGCCCTTCTCTTGATGAATGCTTCTACCGATTGTCCTTTTTCCGGGATGACATTTGCATAATTGTTTTCAACTTCATGATCATCCCAAGTCACGACCCATGGGAAAGCTGCGTGTGCCGCTTTTAAATGGGTATCAGAGCGGTATTGTGCGTACCTATTTCGATAATCCTCAAGCGTGATGATTTCCGGACCACTATGTACACGTACATTACCTGAAGAAGAAACATATTCATTTGGTCCATATTCATATATATAATCGCCAAGGTGAAAGACAATATCCAAATCTTCTTTTGCCAAATGTTTATAGGCCGTATAATAACCATGCTCAAATTGCTGGCATGAAACAAACGCGAATGACAAGCTCGATACACTTGAACCTATTGGCGGAAGTGTTTTCGTTTTCCCAGTCTGACTTACTTCCCCTCCGCTTTTAAAACGGTAAAAATAGACCATATCAGGTTTTAACCCGCTTACTTCCACATGAACGGAGTGGCCAAGTTCCGGCCTGGCTATTTCCTTGCCTTGCTGGACAATCTTTCTGAAATTCTCATCCTTTGCCACTTCCCATTTAACGGAAATGGCTTCTTTTGGCATTCCTCCGCCATTCAACGGATCAGGTGCCAACCTTGTCCATAAAACTACACTGTCAGAAAGCGGATCACCTGAAGCTACACCGAGAGTAAATGGATAATCACTGAATTTCGGGGCAGCATTCACTTCAATCCCGCCCATTGATTGGGCAAGGGCAAGACCTAATGAAAGTCCGGCAAGCTTACTTGCTCCCTGGATAAAGTTTCGGCGGTCCATGTTCTTGCCTAATTCGCTCCAATTCTTAATTAAATCATCCATTGCTCTTTCATTATTCATTGATCTTTCCCTCCTATTATTTGAATCTGGTTCAAGTATAGTATGGCCCTTTTAAAGGTATATGAATAAATGTAAATCAACAAATTTCCAATTAGGGATTTTCATGCAGGACTTATGGATCTCTTTAAACATTAAAAAAGATTTGATTCACTCATACATTTACATAGCCCTACAAACTTTTACATATAACGACAGTCTTTCGTCCTATTTTTTCTTCATGAATCATTTATTTAATCGTTACAAATAACTTCCATGGGTTATTTTTACAATGAAAAATCTTTAATAAGCTTATAATCTGTTTATGTAAGTCTAATGAAGTCTGCGAATTAGTAGAATAAAAGCAAGGTCCGGAATCAAACTAACGAATGCTCCAACATTTTATGAGTAATCACTCACTTTTTATTTAAAAGCATCCTAATTTATGTAATAATGGTTTCATAATAAAAAATGAAAGTACTTGAGGGATTCTGCATTGGAGAGTATGGAAGAATTAAATGAAAAAATTGAGATATTGAGGAAAGAGTTAATATCTGCAGGAATGATTTATGGTTTTACAGCCCCAACAACATTATATAAAAGCCAGGAACTAGATAAACTGTTGAATTTACTTAAGAAGTGAAAAAGAACCAAATGATTTAGATTATGTCTAGTTCTACTAATAATCTTGAAATCATTACAACTACACTTGGAGTTATTTTAGAATTATTTTTTATAGTCACAATGTAGTTCATGCAGCTAATATCCCTTACTTAATCACCTCGTATTCTTTTCTTGGACCCGTGAACTATCTTTCTGTAATATCCCTATAAATCATTAGATAATTGTAAACATAATCATCCCTCCTTTTGAAACGCGATCGTACATAATGCTTCCTGGTCAGGGCTTCTCCGCCTTATTTTGTTGGTAGGAATTGTGTCGTAGAACAAATTGTTTAGGGTCATTTTGAACACATTCATTTTCCCCATTTAAAAAGCATCCAAAATGAATGGATGCCAAATTTTATCGAATTTTCTTTTATGTCCTGCATTTAATAAAAAACTATCTACCTCATCTAAGTTTATGGATGGTATGAGTGTTAAAATATCAACGATTCTTGTAAATTGTCTTGGACAACCTAATATTTTCTATGTGTTTTATGATTTTTCACTATTTTAGTGACTGAAGCCCTTTCAATTCAGGGACAACATTGCTTACCTCCCTTCCGGTAACCGATGCAACGAGGTTCTTCGCCGCAAGCATGGCCATATCAAATCGTGTTTGATAAGTAGCTGAACCTATATGCGGCAGGGTAACCACGTTCGGCATGGCTAAAAGCGGATTGTCAGGCGATACGGGTTCCTGTTCAAATACATCCAAACCGGCTGCAAGGATTTCCTTATTTTGCAGTGCTTCAATGAGGGCCTTTTCGTCCACCGTCTGACCGCGGGATGTATTGATGAAGATCGCGGATTTTTTCATCAGTGCGAATTGCTCCCGTCCCAAAAGATGCCTTGTCTCAGGAGTATAAGGGACCATTAAAAGGACGAAATCGGATTCCCGTAAAAGGTGCTCTAAAGTGGAGTAAGTTGTACTGAGCGTTTCCTCCACTTCGGATTTTCTTCGCCGATTATGATACAAAACCTCCATATTAAAACCGAATTTGCCTCGTCTTGCAATAGATTCCCCAATTCTCCCCATA
>NZ_JBHVQU010000282.1:0-4263 GCF_042886655.1 Peribacillus sp. NPDC058002
TTTCTGCGTTAAACCATTTTACTTTACCTTGTTCCATTGTTGTTGCCTCCTAGTGTGAATCCACACATTGTGTTACTACCCTTGCTCAATCATTAGACGAAAAGTTTTTCACTTATCAATCTTCCCGAACAAAAATAATTCTTTTTAAATATAACAGATAATGTCGGAATCTGCAAGCTAACAAAGGAAGATTATTTATGTACACAGGCAATGGATAAATCTTGATACCCAATATTTTCCACCTGGGTGTGCTTGCCGTGACATTACATTGACCCTAAAAACACGGAATATTTTCGAAAAAAAGAATTCAAGTTAATCAATCGCAAGTTGTAGTTGTGGACATCTCATCTACAAATTTTTCCGATTTATGACGCATTCCTAATACGGTCATCCCAAAAGACTTGGCGATTTTTAAGTTTCCTGTCCGATTTTTCCAGAAAAGAACTCATTCAAATTTTGGTTTATTATGAGTTTTCACCCCCTGCATCATTCTTTTCCGAAACATTCGTAAGTTTCGATAATATTTTAAATGGGACAGCGAGTGCTTAACAATCTTGCTATAATACTAGTAATCAATGGAATGGGGTGTATTCATGAACGTGAAAGACATATATGGACAGCTGCCTACTATTGAATCAAAACGCTTGGTAATGAGGAAAGTCACCATGAATGATGCCGAAGACATGTTCACTTATGCATCCAACAGTGAAGTTTCCCGTTATGTCACATGGGAAGCTCATCGTTCCCTAAGTGATACAAAAGATTTTATCCGATTTATCCTACAAAATTATGAGGATAATAAAATTGCTCTATGGGGCATAGAACACAAGCATAGTGGTAAGTTGATTGGTACGATTGATTTTGTTACATGGCAGGTTGATCATCATAGTGCAGAAATCGGATATGTGCTTGCACCCGAATATTGGGGGAGTGGCTTGATGACGGAGGCAGCTCAAAAGATAATCGCTTTTGGCTTTGAAAATATGAACCTAATTCGAATACAAGCACGGTGCTTCGTTGAAAATTTGGGTTCAGAGCGAGTCATGCAAAAGTCTGGCATGTCTTTTGAGGGAATCATAAGAAAAGGAATGTTTGTTAAGGGAAAGCATCAAGACCTAAAGCTATATTCCATCATAAAATGATGGCTGTGAAGTCAGCTGATCAAAGAGATAATAAGGAGATATACATCGGCTTTGAAAGCCTGAATTTCTGTTCATGATAATTATAAATATGGGAAAATCAAAAACAAACAATATGTGCAAATATTGAATAAAAAACTATACAAAACGTCTAATGAAAAAAGTCGATTTGAAAAATATAATGAAACTATGAAATCGTGTTGAAATGGAGGGTATATTAATGGCAGTTATCAATGATGTAGAAACGTTGAAAAATTATATCGGTGGCAAATGGGTGGAGTCCACAACTTCGAAACATGAACAAGTGCCTAATCCGGCAACAGGGGAAGCATTGGCAATCGTTCCCCTTTCAACAAAGGAAGATGTAAACCAAGCGGTGCAGGTTGCTAAAAAGGCTTTTAAAGAATGGAAAAAGGTGGCCGTTCCAAAAAGAGCTCGCTACTTATTCCGTTACCAGCAATTATTGATAGAACATTGGGATGAGCTTGCAAAGCTGGTCACTATCGAAAACGGAAAAAGCTATACAGAAGCATATGGTGAGGTTCAGCGTGGGATTGAATGCGTAGAGTTCGCAGCAGGTGCGCCTACATTGATGATGGGCAGTCAGCTACCTGATATTTCCCCAGGCATTGAATCTGGCATGTATCGGTATCCAATGGGTGTCGTTGCCGGGATTACACCGTTTAATTTCCCGATGATGGTGCCATGTTGGATGTTCCCGCTGGCAATAGCTTGTGGAAATACGTTTATCTTAAAACCTTCAGAACGGACACCGCTTTTAGCCAACCGTCTTGTGGAATTATTGACAGAAGCTGGAGTTCCAGATGGGGTTGTCAATATTGTCCATGGAGCCCACGATGTTGTGAATGGGATTTTGGAACATGAAGACATTAAAGCGGTATCATTTGTGGGATCCCAGCCTGTCGCAGAGTATGTATACAAAACGGCAGCTGCCAATAAAAAACGTGTCCAGGCTTTATCAGGAGCGAAAAATCATTCAATCGTCATGCCTGATGCGAATTTGGATAATGCGGTAACGAACATAACGAATGCCGCTTTCGGTTCTGCAGGCGAGCGCTGCATGGCTGCATCAGTGGTTGTTGCGGTGGGGGAAGTGGGAGATTCGCTCGTTGAGAGATTAAAGGCTGCAGCGGATGATATCAAGATTGGAAATGGAATGGATAAGGACGTTTTCCTGGGACCAGTGATCCGTGATACTCATAAAAAGAGAACTGAACAATATATTGAAATCGGGGAAAAAGAAGGAGCTGTCCTCCTTCGTGATGGCAGGCATGAAGGCGATCAGGAAAATGGCTATTACGTTGGACCGACCTTATTTGATCATGTGAAAACAAATATGAAAATTTGGAAGGATGAAATTTTTGCCCCTGTCTTATCCATAGTACGGGTTAATACCCTTGAAGAAGCAATCGAATTGACCAATCAATCCGAATTTGCCAATGGTGCCTGCCTCTATACGGATAGTGCAAAAGCCATCCGGGAATTTCGCGAAGAAATTGATGCAGGTATGCTTGGTATTAACCTTGGGGTACCCGCGCCAATGGCATTCTTTCCATTTTCCGGATATAAAAGTTCATTTTATGGAGATCTTCATGCCAATGGGAAAGACGGCGTTGAATTTTACACTAGAAAGAAAATGTTAACGGCAAGATACTGATAGGAAATTGGGGGTCGACACAAATTGTGGTCGGCCTTCATTTATAAATTATTTTAGGAGGAGTGTACCTTATGCAAGTTGAAAAACAGGGTCAGGATCTTAAAGCGATGGATGGTAAATATGTATGGCATCATATGAAAGGGGCTGAATCCAGTCCTGGAGCAATGGTGATCAAAAACGGGCAAGGAGCATGGATAACGGATGTTGATGGGAATCGTTTCCTGGATGGGATGTCAGGTTTATGGTGTGTCAACGTTGGGTATGGCCGCACGGAATTGGCTGATGCGGCTTACGAGCAGCTGAAGGAACTTCCTTATGCCCCTTTAACGAATAGCCACATCCCGGCCATTAAGCTAGCAGAGAAATTAAATGAATGGCTTGGTGGGGATTATGTGATTTTCTTCTCTAACAGCGGTTCGGAAGCGAATGAGACTGCTTTTAAAATTGCGCGGCAGTATCATCAGCAAAAAGGTGAACATGGACGTTATAAATTCATTTCCCGTTATCGCGGCTATCATGGAAATTCAATGGGCGCCCTGTCAGCCACCGGGCAGGCACAGCGAAAATATAAATATGAACCACTCGCCCCAGGATTTCTTCATGTATCACCGCCAGATTCTTACCGAAATCCAGAGGATGAAAGCGGAGAAAAAAGTGCAGCGGAAATTGAACGGACCATTACATGGGAGTTGAGCGAAACGGTGGCTGCGGTCATCATGGAACCAATCATCACTGGGGGCGGAATTTTGATGCCGCCTGATGGTTATATGAAACGTGTCAAGGAAATTTGTGAGAAAAATGGTGTCCTTCTCATTTCGGATGAGGTCATTTGCGGGTTTGGCCGTACCGGTAAGAAGTTCGGATTTATGAACTATGATGTAAAACCAGACATCGTAACAATGGCTAAAGGAATCACTAGCGCTTACCTGCCATTATCCGCTACAGCAGTCAAACGTGAAATTTATGAAGCGTATATTGGCTCAGACGTTTATGACCGCTTTCGACATGTAAATACATTTGGCGGCAATCCGGCTGCCTGTGCCCTTGCTTTGAAGAATATTGAAATATATGAAAATGAAAAACTTATAGAACGGTCTAAGGAGCTAGGCCTACGCTTTCTGCAAGAGTTTGAAGAAATCAAATCTCACCCGAATGTTGGGGATGTACGTGGCAAAGGTTTGTTGGTAGGCATTGAACTAGTGGAAGATAAACTTACAAAACAACCGATCGAACTTACCAAAATCAATAAAGTGATTGCATCATGCAAAGAAAAGGGTCTGATCATAGGTAAAAATGGTGATACAGTAGCAGGTTTCAATAATGTCCTGACCCTTGCCCCCCCACTTAGTATAACTGAAGAGGATTTTTCATGCATCATAACGTCTGTAAAGCGAACGCTAGCGGAACTATGAAAATAAGGTGATGGCAAAAAACTGAAAATTCAAC
>NZ_JBHVQU010000283.1:0-4250 GCF_042886655.1 Peribacillus sp. NPDC058002
TTCGTCACCTTTACTAACATTCCAATATTCCTGAGACGAACGAGCAAAGATCCTTAATTCTTACTTCTCGATAAAGTTAGCGGAATGGTTACGAGTGAAACTCCTGCAGCGATCCAAAACCAGCTGGTATATCGTTTTTTTCCTCTTCCGCCTTCACTGGGTATACTTGATCCGTATGATTTTCTTGTGGTCGGCCGTTCTATGTCTGCTGTTTCATTCGCTTTATGCAATTGCTGATTCTCTGGTAGTTGGGTAGTTCTTTCTAAATCGCTTGTATCTTCTCCCATTCCTTTAAGGAAGGTCATCAGAAAAGTCATGGCTTGTTTGACTTCTTGGTCATTCAAGGAACGCATCAATGCTAGATAGCTTGGCTTATCAGGAGTTTTATCCGCTTCGGCCACACGGGCAATCCCTGAATTGACTTTAAGGATAAGCGGTTCAAGCTGCTGAACATTAAGTGATCCTAAAGTGCCAAGTATGAGAAGGAGATTTTTTAGCGTATTTGATGTTTCTGGGGTGTCTGCTGTTTTGACCAGAATGTTCAGCACTTTGTCCCCTTCCTTCAACAAACTGTTAACCATTGATAATATCCCACGATCCTGCATGCCTTTCATAACTTCAAACGTTTCTTTAATCACTTCTTTATTTTCCAAAAGGGTACGCTCTATCTCCTCGAGTTCAATTCTTCTTCTTTCTTCATCGTTTAAGGTGATTCGATTGATCACTTTTGTCGCTTTAGCCACGGTTCCTCTCCTCCTTTTTGATTTTCAAGAGGTCACCTGGGAATATATAATCTTCGCGGGCCCATTTTTTTTGTACTTGTACACCTATCTGTGGTTGTGGATTACCATTTCGATGGTTGATGCTCGGCAATGGATTATCTCCCTTGACCCTAAGCACTTCCATTTTTGCCTGAACTTCCTTATAGGCAGGGGTATCGGTATCTTTATCTGAATGGCTGCTTGTCAATTGGTTGATTGCCCCGTCACCTGAATCGTTCATCGGCAGATAAACCTCTTTACCTTTTACACGATCTGTAATCAGGCATTGCACTTTTGCATTTCCATATGGTGAAGTTAGCCGAACAAGAGTGCCATCCTCAAGCCCTCTATCTTTTGCCAATTCCCGTGATACCTCAAGGAATACTTTTGGCGTTTTGGAAATGAGGCCTTTTGATTTATAAGTCATGTTACCTTCGTGGAAATGTTCCAACAATCGGCCATTATTCACATGGATATCAAACTCATCCCCAAAGTCAATCGGTCTGGTCCATTCGACTGGAAAAAACCTTGCTTTTCCATCGGGGAAAGGAAAAGCTTCCGTGAATAAAAGCGGCGTATCTTTACCATCTGGTGCCACTGGCCATTGGAGACTTTTATATCCTTCCAAGCGTTCATAACTTACTCCAGCATATAATGGTGATAGTTTTGCTGCTTCGTCCATGATTTCACTTGGGTGCTCATAATTCCAACCTGCTCCTAACGAATTAGCTACATTCATAATGATTTGCCAATCAGGTTTTGAGTCACCCAACGGTTCAAAGACTTGATATAGACGTTGAATACGGCGTTCGGTATTCGTGAAGGTACCTTCTTTTTCAAAGCTTGGGCTTGCTGGGAGGACTACATCCGCGAATTCTGCCGTTCTTGATAAAAAGATATCTTGTACCACAAAGAAGTCCAGTTTTTCAAATGCTTCATGAACATGATTGATATTGGAATCGACCAAACCCATATCTTCTCCTTTTAAGTACATTGCCTTGATGGTACCTGCATGAATCCCTTCGACCATTTCATGATTATTAAGGCCAGGGTTTTCTGGTATTTTTGCACCCCAGATGTTTTCATATTTCGCACGTACGTTTTTGTCCGTTACTTTTTCGTAACCTGGCAAGCGATCCGGCATACTGCCAAAGTCGCTGGCTCCTTGGACATTATTATGTCCGCGTAAAGGATAAGTACCTGTTCCAGGTTTACCGTAGTTGCCTGTTATGAGCAATAAATTGGAAATTGCAGTACTCGTATCGCTTCCTCCGCCATGCTGGGTAACTCCCATGGCCCAGAGCGTTGCGACGCTCCCCGCTTCATGAATGGCTTCTGCAAGCGAAATTAAATCTTCTTTAGCTATCCCTGTTACTTTTTCCGCATATTCCATTGTGTAAGGTTCTAAAGTCCTGATGTATTCCTCCATCCCATTTACACGATTTTTGATGAAGTTTTTATCTGTCCAACCTTTGTCGACGATATATTTAGTCACGGCGGACAGCCAAATGATATCCGACCCCGGAGCAGGCTGGATGAAGAGATCGGAACGTTCAGCCATTTCATGCTTTCTGAGGTCCGCCACAATCAGCTTCTGTTTACCTAGTTTATGGGAACGTTTGATTCTGGTAGCCAAAACGGGGTGGGATTCGGATGTATTGGAGCCTATGATCAATACAAGTTCGGACTTTTCGATATCTTTTATCCCTCCTGTATCCCCGCCATATCCAACCGTTCTGAATAATCCTAAAGTAGCCGGCGTTTGACAATACCGGGAACAGTTATCCACGTTATTGGTGCCAATGATTCCCCTTGCCAGCTTTTGCATTAAATAGGACTCTTCATTGGTGCATTTGGAAGACGTTATGAAAGCCATTGAATCCGGTCCGTGATACTCTTTAATTTCGGTGAATTTTCGGGAAATCAATTCAAGGGCTTCATCCCATTCAACTTCCTTGAACGCATCTCCTTCTCTAATTAAAGGTTTTGTGAGTCTTTCTTCACTATTCACGAAATCCCATCCGAATTTCCCTTTTACACAAGTCGAAATTCCATTTGCAGGTGCCTCCACTTGCGGTTCGATTTTTAGGATTTTACGATCTTTGGTCCAAACGTCAAAGCTGCATCCTACCCCACAGTATGTACAAACCGTTTTTGTCTTCTTGATCCTTGCATCCCTCATGGCTGATTCCATATCTGAAATCGCTAAAATCGAACCATATCCCGTTTCAACATTTTTCGTGATTTCTATCATGGGTCGAAGAGTTTGTTTAGCGATGCCGGTTAAAAATCCAGCTTCCCCTTCCATTCCTTTTTCCATCATTGCATTACACGGACAAACTGTGGAACAGTGTCCACATGACACACATGATGATTCGTTGATTGGAACATTATTGTCCCAAATGACTCGCGGGCGTTTAGCTTCCCAATCAATGGTCAATGTTTCAGTGACCTGTACATCTTGACATGCTTCAACACAACGGCCGCAAAGGATGCATTGATCCGGATCATATCGATAAAATGGATTTGACCGATCTACTTCATATGGTTTTTGATCAAAAGGAACACTTTGATGATTTACCCTCATTTCCTTAACCGTATTGTGGATTTCACAAGTGCCATTATTATAATCGCAAACCGTACAATAAAGCTCATGGTTATACAATATCTTGTCCATCGCCATGACCTGTGCTTCTTTTACATCTGGTGCAACTGTATCGATTACATCCCCAGCCTTGATCTTGGTGGAACAAGACCTTACAAGTTCTCCATTAACGCTCACTAAACATGTATCACATGTTTCGATAGGCCCCAGGCTAGGATGGTAACAAACATTCGGGATTTCAATCGAGCTATCCGTCAGCATTTGTAAAATTGTTTGATTACCTTCCAGGCTGGCCTCGACACCATTGATTGTTATCTGTACTTTCTCTGGCAAAATAATCGCTCCCCTCTTAAAAAACGATAAAATTCATCATTAAGTATTTTCTACCCCCGCACATTTTTTCTCAAACTTGCGATAGAAAATAGTGGAAGATTTCATATGACCAATAATTTTCATATCATAAAATGAAATAAAGTCAAAGTGAGACATAGGATTCACTCACTTCGACTTTATTATCATTCGTTAGAATTTGTTTTCAGTACAAACGAACTTAAAGGGGCAACGGTAATCTGACTTTTAACCCTTTCTATTTCTTCCAGGCCCGCCCGCTGACCATCCACTAAAACAGACCAATCACCTTCGTGGGGAAGGGAAATGGTTATCGTGTCCCAATTTGCATTATGAATCACTGCAATTTTGTAATCATTATGTTTTAAAGTAAATGCAACCGCATTTGGCGGAGCATCAATGAATTGTAAATGCTCCTCAATTTCCTCAGGTGTGCTTAACCTAAAAACAGCATGATTTTTCCTGAGCGAAATTAGTCCTTTCATATACTCCACTTCCCGATCTAACACGGCTCTCCTTTTCCAATCCAACCGGTT
>NZ_JBHVQU010000284.1:0-4248 GCF_042886655.1 Peribacillus sp. NPDC058002
GGGGATATACGCACCGATATACCTAAATATAGGGTATATAAATATGGGGAATTAGTGGAAGAAGTAACGGATATCTCAAACTACTGGGAAGACGATATGGTTGGATTTTTGATCGGGTGCAGCTTTACATTCGAACACGCCCTTTTGAATAATGATATATCGATACGCCATATTGAAGAGGGATGCAATGTACCTATGTATAAAACAAATATTCCATGCATTGAAGCAGGGATCTTTCATGGGAAAATGGTAGCTAGCATGAGGCCGATTCCACAAAAGGATGTTGTGAGGGCAACTCAAGTGACATCGCGGTTTCCAGCAGTACATGGGGCTCCAATCCATATTGGTGACCCTGAAGCGATCGGTGTTTCCAGTATTCAGCATCCCGATTTTGGAGATCCGGTCACGATTCGTGATGGGGAAGTCCCTGTGTTTTGGGCATGTGGTGTAACGCCGCAATCCATTGCTATGGAGACCAAACCGGAGATCATGATTACGCATGCACCTGGACATATGTTCATAACGGACATTCGTGATGAAAAATTAGGAGTTTTATAACTGACAGAAAGAGATGAGTCCCTATGCCGGAAAAGCTATTGAATATAACTGCATGTACACTTTCTCCTTTGGGCGATTCCGCGATCGTGATTACATTCGGGATTGGAATGGAATACAGCATACATGAAAAAATAAAATTGTTAATGGATTTACTTGAAGATGAGCCTTTTGCAGGATTTATAGAATGTGTGCCGGCTTTTACCAATTTGACGGTGTTTTATGACCCACTTGTTGTTTATAAGAATCAAAAACAAAGCAATGATACGGAAATATTTCCTTATGAAGTGGTCCGTTCCATCCTGGAAAGGAAATTAAAGAGTTTAAAAGAAACTAAGAAACTCTCACATCGAACAGTTTCCATTCCCGTGTGCTATGGGAAGGAATATGGACCGGATTTGGAATATGTTGCCCGTTATAATGATTTGACTACTGATGAAGTCATTCACATTCATTCAACCGGGGAGTATTTGGCCTATATGATCGGGTTCGCACCTGGTTTCCCGTTTCTTGGCGGAATGTCGGAAGAAATCGCGACACCTAGGCGTTCCTCTCCCCGAATGGCCATTCCGGCAGGGGCAGTAGGAATCGCCGGTATGCAAACGGGCGTATATCCTATATCAACACCTGGTGGATGGCAATTAATCGGGCAGACGCCATCCAAACTATTTTTACCAAATGTAAATCCTCCAAGTCTATTACGAGCAGGAGACATTGTGAAGTTCCATCCGATTTCGGATCAAGAATATAAAGAAATGATCCTTAAGGAGGGATTACAGTGAGCCTGCGTATAATCAAACCGGGATTATTGACTAGTATACAGGATCTTGGAAGAAAAGGATTTCAGCAACATGGGGTGATTGTAAGCGGGGCAATGGATGGACATTCTTTACGAATTGCCAATATGTTGGTTGGCAATGAAGAAGGAGAAGCGGCATTGGAAATTACTTTAATGGGTCCGACCATTAAAATCGAGAAAAATTGCCTGATTTCGATAACGGGTGGAAATTTATCACCTACTATCGATAATCACTCTGTACCGATGTGGAAGCCCATTCTGGTGAAAAAAGGATCGATTCTTCGCTTTCAAGGGTGTAAATCAGGTTGCAGGGCGCACTTATCAGTGTCGGGTGGCTTCGCCATTCCTGAAGTTATGGGGAGTAAAAGCACCTATCTAAGGGCTGGGATTGGCGGCTATATGGGGAGGGCATTAAAGGCTGACGATGTCTTGGAGTTTAATGAACCCTCGAAAATTATTCGTGATCGGGCATTCAAAGGTTCATTTTCCTTCCCAATGTGGTTTGTCAATGAGAAGGAGTTCATGCCAGGAGGAAAACCTCTCATCCGTTTCATCGATGGAAGCCAATATGAAAGTTTCACAGATTCAAGTAAAGATAGTTTTGTAGCGGGGGCATTTAAGGTTTCCAATCAATCCGACCGCATGGGATATAGATTATCAGGACCGACACTGGAATTAAAGGATAATGGGGAATTATTATCTGAAGCGGTCACAAATGGGTCCGTTCAGGTTCCTCCTGATGGAAACCCGATCATTCTCCTTGCGGATAGCCAAACAACGGGTGGATATCCTAAGATAGCACAGGTGATCACGGCAGATTTACCAATTATCGCGCAGGTCAAACCAGGTGAAACCATTCAGTTCTCACGGGTGAACTTAAAGGAGGCTGAAAAGCTTTTGCTGCAAAAAGAACGGCAGTTGAAGGAATTGCAGGTTTCGATTTCCTTAGCCCTGAACAAGTGGCTGGATATATAATTCCGGTTGAAAATGATGAGAAAGTACTCTTTAAGAGGCTTTCTTTTTTTGTTCCCGCTTAAATATATATTTTACTGAAGGTATTACATCCTTTCCTCCATGTTTTATAATAGAATGATAATCAAGGAAAACATGTATCATGGAAGGAGACAATGTATGCAGGCACATAACAAGACCGTCGTGAAATCCATGCAAATCCTAACCCTTTTCATAAATCATCCGACACTGACTTTTAATGAAATGATGGAACTTTCCAATTTGCCGAAAACGTCGTTACATCGTATGGTGGGATCATTGGAGGAAATGGGGTTTTTAACAAAGGACGATGATGGCCATTATTCACTTGGACTGATATTCCTGCAGTTTGGTCAACTGGTAGGGGAGCGTTTGGATATCAGGTCTATCGCCTATCCCATCATGAAAGACCTTCGGGATGATGTTGAAGAAGCAGTGAATTTAATTGTGAGGGATAAAGATGAAGCGATGTATATTGAAAAGGTGGACACCCTGCATCCTGTTCGCCTTTATACCTCCATTGGAAGACGTTCGCCATTGTACGCTGGCGATTCTCGAATCATCTTAGCATATTTGCCGAAAGAAGAGCGGGAAAATTATTTGGGAAGCGTTCAATTAAAAGCAATCGCCATTGGAACGATAACGGATAAAACTAAACTCCGTCATGCTTTGGATGAAGCGAGAGTGGATGGTTACACGATAACTTCATCAGAACTTGAGGATTATACAAAAGCGGTGAGTGCACCGATACTCAATGGTAAAGGTCAAATAGTAGCCGGTATTAGTGTGGCTGGGATTGAAGCAAGATTTCAGGAAGATCGCTTGCCTGAATTGATTGACAAAGTAACGAAAGCCGCCAAGGCCATTTCCGTGAAACTGGGTTCTCAAACACATTAATGAAAATGGAAAAATCATGTCATTTTCGGAATATATTTTCCTAGAATAAGATAATGTACATAAGATAGTGGATTCTATATGCAGGAAACTGAGCCACCTTATTTGGTGGTTTTTTTGCATGCAATACTATCAGAGCCAGGACGAAAAGGTGAACCATTCGCGGTTCACCTTTTCTAATATAGTAAGACTTATACGAAAGAGTGATGGTTAGCCATTAAATATGCACAAAGTCAGATTGATTTATATTTCTTGGCACCCCGATGTCAGCCATTGTAAGTAAACCTGGTTTACGGAGGGCATCCATTTGTTTAGCGGTATTGATAATCATCGCAGCGGTTGCGGTATCTCCAAAAATTCCGTTGGGAACAATCAGCCTTTGGGATTCGTTCCCATCAATAACGATTTCATCTTCTTGTTTAATACCTGCAGACATCGTTAAATCCAAGGAAATTTCCTTTCCGTCCATGGTCTTGCCCGTGGAGATTTGATGAAGCCCATTAACATCCCCAGGTTTTATAGTAGTTAGCGGAACGGTCATATTTTCGCTTGCAATCGTTGGTTCAATGGTATTGACAACACTTGAAAGTTCCCAATTCAGCCCATAAGCGATTAACCTAACAGACTCCTCAAGACCTACATGCCCAATTTTATCCCGCTCAGCTAAAAATTCAAACTCTTCTCTGGTCATCCCGATTCCGACCTTTTTTTGTAAGGGGAGACGCCTTTTCGAAACATCAACTTTACGATTGACCTTGATTTGGTTAACCGTGGTCAATACTGTTGTAAAAGAAATGGCCATAGTATCCATGATGTAACCTGGATTGATTCCGGTCCCAATGACACTAAGCCCTTTTGCTTTAGCATAATCATCTATTTCCTTTGAAAGTTGAGGGTAGCGATACCAAGGGAAAGAAAGCTGTTCACAGGTGGAAACCACTGAAAAGCCGTGATCTAGAAGCTCTTTGATCTGGGGCCAAACTTGTTGTGCGTTGGAACCGGTTGCATGT
>NZ_JBHVQU010000285.1:0-4242 GCF_042886655.1 Peribacillus sp. NPDC058002
TTACCTTAGTTACCCCTGGTCCAACTTCCTCAACAACCCCCATCGGCTCATGACCAATCACATAATCTGTAGGCATATTGGGAATTAATTGATGGATTAAGTGCAAATCGGAGCCGCAAATCGCTGAAGTAGTGATTTTTACAATAATATCATCCGAATTTTTGATGTTAGGGTCTTTAACTTCTTTAACCTGTACATTTTTATTGCCCTGGTAAGTTACGGCTTTCATGATGCTTTTCCTCCTTTATTTATTCGGCGTTGCGAACATGCCGAGTCTGTCAGTATCATTCGGGAAAAGATTCATTCCAGCAATACTAACCGCCATATCGGCTGATTTCAAATCTAATTCCACCTGTTTACCTATATCGTTCGGATAAAGCCAGCCCTTCCTGATCATTAAATCGGATAACTCACCATGTAAGTCAATAGATTGCTCCATTTGCTGGTACAGTGCTTTTCTCAATGCGGGATTCGCTGTTTCAGATAATGCAATACCATAAGTATGAATCCCACTATTGATAGAGAGTAGAAAATCTAGCGCGAAAGAGGAATCAGCCATTTCCGGCATATGTTCAGCACCTTGAGGATCTAAAAAATCCATTTCCATTTAAATTTCACCTCATTTTTCATAGTTTGTTCGGGCTTCTGTATAAAAACCCTTTAGCTCGTTTATAGCAGCTATAGATTGTTGTACGTCTTTTTCCATTAATGCTTTTAAGTCATTGTCAAAGCAAATTCCTTGCATTAATTTAGATCTCATTAAACCTATTGTTTTAAAATTTAAAATTTCATGCGTTTCCATGGTTTCATGAAATGCCAAGCTTTCATTTTCCATACGGTTCACCTCCCTAATCCTATGAAATACCTTTCCCAGTTCATCTGTTTGTTATACGGATTATTGACCGATAGGTAGTTTATTTCGCAAAATACACGTTACTTTTGCAAATGATGATGTATAAAAACTTTTGTATTACGAAAGATATATATGTGAATTCTAAAAAGAAACGGAGTGAAAAATCATGACGGAAAATTTAGGACTGCATGAAACTTTAGAGGCGCACGAAATTTTAACTTTCAAGAGTCTTTGTCTAACAAAGTCCTCTACAATGAGCAGTTTAGTGCAGGATACAGAACTACAAAATATCCTATTAAAAGACATGAGCACTGGGACACAAGATATTCAAAAACTGCAGGAAATTCTGACGAATCGAGGGAAACAGTAATGACAAATTTTTTGCAAAATATGGCGGGTATGGGTGGCATGACTGATCAGGTGATTGCAGCGGACTTCTTAATATCCGCAAAATCAGGAATTAGAAATCTTGCATTTGCCATTACAGAAACAAAAACACCTGAATTGAAAGCAGCCTTAAGAGAACAGCTTCGTGTCGCTGTAGAAAGACACGGAGAGATAAGTAACTATATGATTTCAAAAGGTTACTATCATCCACATGATTTAAGTGAACAATTACAAGTTGATATAAATACAGCCAATACAGCCCTAAACCTTCCTGAACAATAAAGTCAACTCATGGATGTGAAAACAGACAGATCGCACAGAGGTACGGGCAAATGAAAAAAAAGCAATGAATTTCTCAAACTTGAGATACATTGCTTTTTTTAGGGGTATCTTATAGCAAGTTCTTAGCTAAAAAGGGGAATATGGGTAATGGTAATAGGGTCTCCAACTACAATTGCACGGAAGTTAACATTAAGGATGTTTTAGAGCGTAGATTTCATAGAATCTACGGTTTTTAGAAACCGATTCTTTCAACCCCTTACTTTTGAACTATGCCCCATTTTACGGACAGTATAAAAAAGTGCCTAAGCGGCTAATAAATGGTCCCGGTATTGTACCAGGGCCATTTTTGCCAAATGTAATCGGTAAATCAGGATTTTCTCGATTTTCTTTTCTCTTAATGTTATTAACAACTCTGGAATATTCTCCTAAAGGATACATATTTTCAACGCCCATTGTTATTTGTTCTCTACAACTAATTTTATTTAAATTGGTTACACACAAATTTTGGTTCTGGTGCAACAACAGAAATACTTGAATAACATAGTGGAGTAAGATCATCGCTTTATAAAGAAGTGAGTCCGTTCTACGCTAGGATTAAAAACATTTCGAACAGTCAAATAAATCATCTCTGGAGTGGAGGTGATGCATATGCTGAAAAAAGGACAACTTCAACAAGGGGTGAAGTCTGTCCAAAGTGAGATTGAATTTATACATAAATTATTTGGAGTGGCCTCATAATTCATAGATGAAAAGCATATTAATATTCTACGTTTCTAACAGGTCATATTTGCACCAGAACCTTTATGTCTTTCCGATAATGCCAAAGAAAATTCAAAAACAGAACGTTCTTCAGAATCTTTAACAGGAATCAGTTCTCAGCATCCCCATTATGAAAGCTTTTGTCCTATTGAAAATTCGTTGATCCCATGCCCTTAATTTTTGTTTTAACATGTATGTTTATTTTGGATTTTGCTAAATTCCCCCCCCAGTCATCTTGTACTTTTTTCCACTCTTGATAGGTGTAGGCTCTTGCATACAGACCAAGCCCTAGAGGATCAATTTGAGCTTTTTGTATTTTCTGAATTAATCGGTTGAATTCATTCTCAAGCTCATTTGTAATGCTTTTTTCAAGCTTTGCATAATCTTTTCGGACATCGAATGGAAAGAGTTGTTCGGATAGCGAGATTTGTAAATCTACATTTATATCAAATACAAAGCGTCCATTGAACTTTACTTTCTTCTTTACTTTCAAATCTGAAATGGAGAAGCTGATGTATGGTTTGCCCCTACTGGCGGATTCCATAGAAACCGGAATAGTTATGGAATAATCACCTTTTTGTTTACCTTCTAAAACATTTAATAATTGATTTTCTTCAGGTGTTATTGTTATTTTATACTGGCCGGACTGAGCTAGCAGTGCGGCGCCTGTTAGCTCGATTCTTTTTTTCTTTTTGATTTGTGTGATCCACGCTGTTCTCCCTTTGTCCTTCATTTGTCTGTGAAAATCCTGGAGGGTCGTTTTTTTCACAATATTCCTCTTGGCGGCAGCATCAATTAAACTTGTTAAATATAGAGATAGTCGTGGTTTATCTGCTGGTTTATTGAAAATAACATCTGCAACAGATCCATCTACAGCGACAACACGCGCGGTTACTGTATTTTTAGGATCTCTGAAGAAAGGATCGAGATAGTCAAACCAATCCTTCTTTTTAAGCAGTCGTTCTCCCACCAAAAGCAATTGCGTTTTACTTCCTGATGTTAATCCTATTACCCTCGCATCAAATTTTTCTCTTGAATGTCGGAGGGTGTATGATTTAACTTCATACACTTCTTCCTTATCTTTTGCCTCTTTACTAAATATCGGGCTTGACATATACACTAATAAATTATCCTCTTCATCTAAATCGAGGCCTAAAATAAGTGAGACGCTAACTTCCTCTATTGGTGTAGCATCCATACACCCAGAGAGTATCATTACAAGGATTAAAAGACACAATCCTATTTTTCGGCTCATGAAAATCTCCTCCGTGAAAATTTCTCATATCCCCAACTGTAAATCCATAAAAAAACGGGAAACACATATGCTACCGCAATCCCGGCATTCGAAGCCCATTTTTGCCAGGTTATTACTTGCATCCATGTTGGTTGAACAAAAAATGTGCCCACGACAAGTAAACCTAACAAAACGGGCACATATGAACTATGATCCTGCTTATTCATTAATTGACTGAAACTAAAGACCGTACAGTACATGTACAAGATCCAGGCTCTTGAGGAAAAAAGGATCAAAATATTCAATATAACCACGTCAAGACGTTCAATAAACCGGAATTCAATCACTTTGAGCATACTTAGGACAGGCTGATTAAAACCGGTAATGCTATCCGGACTAAAGAACACAAAACAGCTAATGGTTACAAAGAGATAAAAGAACATCGATAGGGTGTTGGCAATAATAATTCCATGAATGGCATATTGCTTTTTCTTTAAGAAAGGATAAAAGAAAAAGACAAGTTCAAACCCTAGGAACGAATAAATGACCGGCGGCACGGTAGTTGAAATTGACTTCCAACCAACTTTAAACAATGGAAGTAAATTCAAGAAACTTCCATCTTTTAATGGAAACAAAAAAATTACCGGGAGCCACATCGTCATATAGAAAATCAATTCATTATATCTTCCAATAACACAGAGACCCTTCCTGACTATAAATAATACCT
>NZ_JBHVQU010000286.1:0-4230 GCF_042886655.1 Peribacillus sp. NPDC058002
ACTGTACTCATTGCAAGACATATGAGTATAAATGGATGGAATTTAGGACTATTAATTCTTTTAGGATGTTATATCACACAATGGCTAAAATTTAACAAAACAGTCATTTATCAAGTCGCACTAACGATATTATTTGTCTTTGTACTTGAACACCAAACGAAACATTATGCCATAGATAGAATGACAGATACTCTAGTCGGTGTAATTATTGCAGTTTTGATACAGTTAGTTTGGTTTCGTCTGTTTTTGAAGAGAAAGCAACAAGCTCAGTAGAAATGATTTACACAAGTGACATTTTTTATTAGTCATGTACTTTCCCGGCTTTTGCTTTTTCAGTATAAAATATGCTTTCTCATTCGAGTAATGAAAGTTATAACTGTCGACTCTCAGGAGTTTTGAAATAATTCATTTTCAAGATTTATAAATATGGTATTGATTGTATTTTTCAAACTTGTAAAACGATTTTTAAATAAAATCCACAATAGATTTAATCACTAATTTGAAAAAGTCTAAGATACCATTCTCAATAGTAGAGATGAGTTTTTTTATAGTGGTAGTAATCGTATTCACTGTATTTTTCATTGCAGCAAATCGATTCTTCACAAAATCCACGATCCACTTAATGACGGTAGAAAAAACATTTTTTATACTGCCCCACATGCCCTTGAATGCATTTACCATTAATTTCGCTAATGATAAATACCTTTAAGCAGCTTACCCCAGAACATTCGCTGCATGAAATTCCAAATAAACTGAATGTAACCTGAAAAGATATTCTTGATTCCTATCCACATTTTTGAGAAATCACCGGTAAACAATCCGGAAAAAACTTGTATTAAACCCATGATGACCTTTCGTCCACCGTCTATTACACCTTTTATATTTCCGACAACTGATTTTACAATTTCTAAAATAACTTTAAACTGTGCGTCTCCCAGGAATTATTTCATGGATTAATCTTATAAAAATGGGCATAAAAAAAGGCAGCAACTTTGTCCGCCTTTTTCTCCTGATTTTGTCCCTGTTTTTATAAAACTAATGAGCCGATTACTTTAAGGCGTAGAATCAGGGAAATACAGATTTACAAAGTTAAAAGTACCCCATCTGAAATAGAAATTAAATAATAAAAGGCTGACCAAAATTAGGTCAGCTTTTGATATTCTTAGCAGCATGCACCATATCCATATGCTGGGGCATATCCACCGCCACCAAAACCACCGCAGAAACTAGCTCCAACAATAATTAAGAGGATAAACAATACAACTAAAAAGGCAAATCCACCACTAAATCCACAGCCTCCGTCAAATCCATCACAACAGCCATCTCTACGACTACCTGACATACAATCACTCCTTATTTTTATAAGGAGGAACTTAAATGGGTTAATTCATTCTATGCTCTAAATAATTTAATGACACAATTAAACAACAAAAAAGACCGAAATAAAAAACGGACTTTCTGCTATTTACATTATCCCTAAGGAGGATGCAATCTGAAAAATTGCAACTTTTTGTAGCCCCATATCCATATAGATAACATTCTGCCCTTCATGGCTCAAATACTTCATTTCAATGAATTTGCGTTCTATTGGGTAAAGGCTATATTCTAAGGCTCTTTCCATTTGAATCACTTTTAATTCCTTTGCTACATCATTCTCTTGGGGAATATATGTCCGACAATCCCTTTCTCCTTTAATTTTTTTTTTTTATTTTGTTGTTGTATCTTCAATGCTTATACAATTTCAGTTCTTTCACAAGGATAGAACTGACCTCTTTTTGATCCAAATCCGGAAAGAACGATAATTGGTTACACATTCTCTCCCCCTCTGGTAGCAGCTAATCTTGCCAAATAGGACGATATCAGTGAGGTGACGATTTTCTGGGAAGCACCTTATCATTTAGAAGGTCAAAATATAGCGAAATTCACTTATACAAGGAAAGGTGAGAATATGATCATTGGTGAAGGCTGGTATGATCCTTCTCTGAGGTAGGTAAGAATGAACATAAATATCAAAGTGTACTTACATTCAAAAGGAACGAAGTTTTTACAATGTGGAAGCTTCCCTGTTCTAAATTCAGACTTTAAATAGGACCCAGACTGGACATCAGCTATTGCGGCATACGAATGGATTCAGCAGATTATAATTAGATTTGCAGCAAGTGAGGATTTCCGAATTGATCAAGTGGTTTATAACGACGATATTGATATTACGGAGTTAGAGTTAGGAAAGCTAAGCCTATACTTTAGAAAAGCCCCTCTCAATTTAGAGAAGGGTTTTCAAATAAGCTAAGGAAATTTTTCTCTACCTGTATGGACATTACTCTGAATTTACTAGCCCTAGCATCAAAAAATTAGACAAACTCACAAACAACTATATATATCAACTTAATAAAAACTGTCAGAGGATATTATTTGTTTCCTATCTAAGGTTATTGAGCTGTTCGGACCTGTTATTATACTATTTAGGGTTTTATAACTGCTCGCATTGACCCCTCTGCTCTTGTGCTCTCATAATCTTCTTCGCTAACTTCATAGGGTCTTGGTAAAGCAATAACTTGAAAATTCGAGTTAGCTTTTACAAATGGCAGCTTAAATTTAAAAACTTTTCTTTCACCTGGATTCACTAATACATTACCTACTAATTCATTATTTTCAAAAGGAACTTGCTTCCAATTACTTAAAGCAACAATATTGTAGTTTTCTTTTTCCTCATTAATATTTCCGACAGATATATAAATATCTTCCCCACTTCTTTCTGTTGGAAGAATCGTTAATTCCTCTTTTTGTTTACTTATAAATATGGTATCGTTTGGTCCTTCGTTAAACATTTCTTCAGGAGTAAAGGTAGCATTTTTTTGTTTCTGACTGTTGTTCTTAACCTGAAAGCGCAAAGGTAAAATTTCTTGTAATGAATGCATCTTTGGAATATCTAATTTCTCTGTAAAATAATTAGGTTTTTTAATAACAAGATAATCTATTTCACTTGTATCTTTTTTAACGGAAATACTTGTCTTGAATTCAACGGTTTTATTTGCCCTCGCATTAAAAGGATATACATTGTACTGCTTTCCTTGGACTGTAAAAGGAATTTGTTTAAAGTTATCGAGGACAATTAATGCTTAGTCCCTTTCCACTTCGATAAAATTAGAGTGAGAAAAGGTATACTCGAGCTTATTTTCTTTTGGTTCTAGTATACTTCCGTTATTTACTACTTTATCGATTTCATCTAATAGGCCGAAGGATATGGTGTTAGAACTTTCCTCAAATCCTGGTTGAACTCCTTTTGTATTTTCATTTGTTTTTTCGGCTGATTTATTATCATATAATAACCAACCTGAAATCCCAATAAATAAAATGACCGTTATTACCATAAGTTGTTTTTCATAAAACCCGCTCCCAGAAAAGAAGTTAAGGCTAACTAATGTCAGCCTTAACTTCTTCTATTTATTTAATATTTATCCATAGTTAAATAATACAATATGCCTTTATTAAATTACATTTTTTTACACATACTACAGTATTTATTTATTTCAAAAGATTGATGTAATGAACAAAAGGGCAATGCCCGTTCCGTTTGCAAAACCGGCCTCCCCCCCTTGGATAGGCATGAAGAAGGAATGAAAGGACATATGAATATAATCCGTTGAAATGGGGGGGGGAAAGCCTCCAAGGGCAGCGTGGAAAATGCGTGTAGTATAAATAATAATGGGATTTTCAATAGATCCCTATTTCAATCTTCCCTCATCTTATAATAACGGTCCTATCTCTTTCGTTCATCTAAATCAACCTATACCATGTGATTTGAAATCCTGAGAATAAACGAGTATTCGTGAGCTTTGTCTATAAACTGAGGGAGTTCATTAAAGTTATAGAATGGTTTGTTACTAGTAAATTCCCCGAAATATTTCAACGCTATCCACTTGTTTATAATTAATTCCAAATTATACATGATAAGAAACCAGGATACCCATTAAATATCCCGTAGAAATCGAGTATCTAAAGAAAGACCCTCGGGAAGGGGTGTCACTTATTTCAATTCAACAAAAACTCCCTTGGTTTTCGACCACTCCATGGACAAAGCCAACAGCGATAATCATTATGAGGAAAAAAAAGCGGATTGAACAAATTCCTGATTTTTTACTAAAAGATAAATATGTAAGAAGTGGTTTTTTCGTAAGGCTCTTTTCGTAAAGATTGTTGTTTTTAAAAACTAAACGATTTAAGGTTGAT
>NZ_JBHVQU010000287.1:0-4202 GCF_042886655.1 Peribacillus sp. NPDC058002
GGGGATACGTGTACTGATGAAATGACCTAATTATACAGAATAAGTATAAAACGATGTATGGCTGTCGATAAAGTACACTATTATTTATGCTATCCCTTCAAATATACTGGGTAATTTTCTATAAAAAGGAATAGAGACTGTCTTTTAAAGAAGTAAATAATACAATCGTTAAACAAAGGACAACAAAAAATAGAAATAAAGTCGTTTTATACATTTCTTCGCTCCGCTTTCACCTTGAATTTATGATGTAAAGGAATGAAATGAACGCTTCAGAATTTCACCCTCAACTCTTTCCATTTTACACATAATAGTTGAAGGCTACAATAATTGTATACATATTTTTTATTTTCAGCCTTTTGCACTAACAGAGCAATTAATTCCCCTATATTATATAGAAATACCCTTAGATTGCTCTTTCTTTTCGAGCCGATGAATCCTCTTTTCCAATTCCAACTGTTTTTTCCTTGGTAGGGTCCCTTCGCTTACCATCTCTTGAAGTGCGATTATTGAACATTTTAGAGCAAGTCCGACGTCCTTAAATTGATGTTCGTATAATTTTGCACATTCAATCTGTGCCTGTATCCTTATTTGCACATTTCCTTTTAAGGCGGCTTCCTTCCAAATTTCCAAAGCTTCATTGAATAGTTTTTGCTTCTTTTTCTGGAAGGCTAAGGCATGGCCAGCGATTATCCGTTCTTCCTCATTTCCTGCTTCCAATATTTTTTGATATGTCTCAACTGACTCCTCTTTTTTTCCCAAATAAGCGAGCCATCGTGCAATTTCCATGGACTCTTCCGTATATCCATCGATTTGGAGGATTTTTCGGGACAAATGAATATACAATGTGATCAATGATAAGATATCCAATTCATTATGCTTCATGATTCCAAACAGAATTTCCGGATTCTTCCGCTCAACAAAATCAAAATAAATCATCGGCGCCAAATATCCAGGAATATCATCCTCCCTATAAACACCTAGAATATCTGTTTCGACCGCTGATAATTTCACTCGTTCCAATTTGTTTTTCCAAAGGCGTCTTGAAGCATGATATAAATCGAAATGTCCGAATTCCGGTAGTTTCGGTACATGCTCTTTTATCAAGGTATGTCTGGTTTTTAACTGGGGCCAATCAAAAGATTTACCATTATATGTGACAAGCGCTTCGTAATTGATGTTTTCCAGAAAGCTTTGATAAAGCGGGATTTCACTTCCAGGCTGCGGAAGGATATGTTGCTTCACGACTACTTCTTCACCTTCTAAATAAGCATAGCCAAGTAAAAAAATGGTATTGCCGGCTCCCCCTCCAAGCCCTGTTGTTTCCGTATCGAAGAAAAACAGATCTTCACTTTTAACGCCCCTAGCGGATAGTGGATGCTCCAATGAAGTTTGATTCCACTCTTTTACAACCTTTTTCAGCTCGGAAAATGCATATAACCCGTGTTTGTGATTTATGGGGTAGCGGACTTCCCTAATGAAACAATAGTCACCATCGAAGTGAAAGGAAACGGTATCGTTCTCCAGCCACTTTTCATAGTAAGGAATTTCTTCATTCACTGTCCGGTCACCTTCTTCAACGGGAGAAGGATGCTTCCCTAGGTTCATATGCGTTTTCATACGGTTCAATTTATTTTTTAATGACATGAAATTACACCTCTTTTCACTTATCTCTGCGATTTATTAATGTTTTTGCTTACAAAATTGACCCAATAATTCTTTGGCATCACTCTTGGCTGTTTTCGTTGCGGATTCCGTCCCGATACAGGAAGGACAGCCGCTTTCACAAGCGCAATTTTCAATCATTGATATTGTTTCAAGCAGAATGACTTCAGAATTTTCATATACTTTATCACTTAACCCTATGCCTCCCGGATAACTATCATAGATAAAAATGGTCGGTTTTTCATTATGTGCTGCCTTAACCTGCGGATAAACATGAATATCATGCGGATCGCACATAACATGTAGTGGAATCATGTAATTAAGAGCATGGGAGGCACCTATCATTCCTTGTTCTATCCGATTTTCGTCCCACTTAAATATATCGGGATCCATGGAAAGCATGGCTGAACTCGTGTGCAGTTCCATCTCCGGGAGACTGATTGGTCCTGAACCAATATTCTCATGAGTTTCGAATTTGATTTTTTTGAAGATCGTAGGCATCGCCCGGATTGCAACATCACCAAAAGCAGCTGCTGTGGAAGCGAAAGTTCGCTGTTTATCGACTTCCAATACAGACAACTGAACGGCAAGGTTAGCATCCGTATAATAGTCCACATTGACTTCACGTACATAAGCTTTCTTTTCATCCCAATCAAGTTCTTCCACCTGAAATTGAATTCCCTGGTGCAAATAAATGGCTTCATCGTGGAGGAGGGTCATTGCACTGAACGTATCCATTTCCCCTATGACCCGATTAACCGGTGCATTCGTTTGATCGATGATCACGACATTTTCCTGTGCCGCTGAACGCAGGCTGATATTGCTTGCTGGAAAAGCATCATTCATCCAATGCCATTTGTCCCCATTTAAGTGTAAGACCCTTTCTTCCGTAAGGAATTCAAGAACGTCCATAATCTCTGTTTCCCCGAAGGTATCGCCTTTTTTAAATGGAAGCTCATATGCTGCACATTTTACATGATCAACCAAAATCAAAAGATTATCTGGATTGATTCTTGCAGTTTCTGGATTTCTGGTAAAGAAATATTCGGGATGCTGTACGATATATTGATCAAGGGCACTGGAACTGCCGACCATGATGATCAATGCTTCACCATGCCTTCTTCCTGCTCGTCCCGCCTGCTGCCATGCACTTGATATGGATCCAGGATAACCAGTCATAATGCAAACCTGAAGCTGGCCGATATCGACGCCCAGCTCAAGTGCATTTGTGGAAACCACTCCATAAATGGAACCATCCCTGAGGCCTTGTTCAATTTCTCTGCGCTGTGTTGGCAGATATCCACCGCGATAGCCCCTGATCGATTTTGGCCCCAATTGCTTTGACACAAGTTCCTGTAAATATGTCAATAGAATTTCCACACGAACCCTGCTTCGCGCAAAAACAATCGTTTGAATTTTATTTTTCAAAAATTCATTTGCCAGTTTCCTGACTTCCAAAACCGCACTCCTCCGTATATTCAGCGGTTTATTTACTATTGGGGGATTGTAAAACACAAAATGCTTTTTCCCACTTGGGGCTCCGTTATTATCGATAAGGACCATTTGTTTTTCCGTGAGCTCTTCTGCCAATTCTTTTGGATTATTGATCGTAGCGGAAGTACAAATGAATACAGGGTCGCTTCCATAAAACTTGCAAATCCTTTTTAACCTTCTTATGACGTTGGCTGTATGACTTCCGAAAACGCCGCGGTAGATATGAAGTTCATCAATTACCACATACTTCAAGTTTTCAAACAAAGAGACCCATTTCGTATGATGGGGCAGGATTCCGGAATGGAGCATATCAGGATTGGTGATCACGATATGCCCTGCCTGGCGGATTTTTTGCCTGATATTTGAAGGTGTGTCCCCATCATATGTATAACTATTTATTTGAGCATCCATTTCATGAATCATTTCATTCAATTCGCTTTTTTGGTCATAACTCAGTGCTTTTGTCGGAAAAATATAAAGCGCCCTTGTTTTTTCATCTTCCAGTATTTTTTGAAGGACCGGCAAATTATAGCATAATGTTTTTCCAGAAGCTGTAGGTGTGACCGCTACAAGGCTATTGCCACTGACAGCAGTATCAAATGCTGTTGCCTGATGGCTATACAATCCATTTATCCCCCGTAATTCAAGAGCATGCTTAATTTTATCATTCATTGCATCGGGAAAAGGTACATGTTTTGCCTCTTTTGCTTCAATTACTTGCCAATGCACTATATTATCTTTAAAGTCTTCATTTATTTTTAAATCATTGATGACTTCTTGTAAATTTTTTCGCAGTTTCATATAACCACCTCATACGTCTATTCTACCGAATGAACGTTCTATGCAAAAGGGAAACTATTTCCTTTTCAAAAAAAAAAAGCTGGAAACGTCACTATCTCGTTTCCAGCTCGGCCTTTTTTCATTTAATCCTTCTCGACAAAGCGAATGATTTCTTCAATTAGTCTGCTTGGAGCTTCCAACATTCCCATATGGCCGCTGCCCTTAAGTATAACTTCATTGATATGGCTCCCTTTCACAGAAAAGGT
>NZ_JBHVQU010000288.1:0-4194 GCF_042886655.1 Peribacillus sp. NPDC058002
TGCTTATATTCATGGCTATCCTGGAAAAAAACTGATGGTGACTGATGTCTGCCTTCCGATTTCAGATCTGTCTGGTGCAATTCAGCATGCTAGGGAGACTGTTGATTTTCTGGGCCTTACCGGTGGGATTGTCGGCCATGTAGGCGATGGAAACTATCACGTACTCTTAATGATTGATAACAAAAATCTAGAAGAGATTAAAAGAGCAGAACAGCTAAATGAACAAATTGTCCTGTATGCCCTTGAGCGGAACGGAACATGCACTGGGGAGCACGGAGTCGGGGTCGGTAAACAAAAATATCAGAAAAAAGAACATGGGAACTCACTGTTTGTGATGGAAAAAATCAAAGTAGCCCTTGATCCAGATAATTTATTAAATCCTAGTAAAATATTTATGCAAGAAAGAGTGTGATGAAATGAAGGTATTAGAAGCGTTCAGTGCATTAGCCGGAAAATATTTTGCTGTTTGGGTTATCTTAATTTCCGTAATCGCCTTTATTTTTCCAGAGCCATTTTTGGGATTGGGAGGCTATATTACGATATTGCTAGGGGTTGTCATGTTTGGAATGGGGCTTACTTTGAAGGCAGTTGATTTTAAAATCATCATCACTAAACCACTGCCCGTGATAATTGGAGTTTGCGCCCAGTTCATCATCATGCCATCTGTGGCATACCTTATTGCGAAACTTATGAATTTGCCAGCCGAATTAGCTGCTGGTCTGGTTTTGCTAGGCTGTGTACCGGGCGGAACAGCCTCTAATGTTATGGTATATCTTGCAAAAGGTAATGTACCTTTGTCGATAGCTATGACCTCGGTATCAACTTTACTGGCACCAATCATGACTCCGCTGCTTCTGCTTTTGCTGGCAGGACAATGGATGCCGGTCGATTTTTTTGATATGTTTAAGTCGATTATACAAGTCATCCTTCTTCCGATTGTTTTAGGTTTGGCCATTAAGCGGCTTTTCCCGGTAATAGTTGAAAAAAGCTTAACCGTTTTACCGCTAATTTCGGTAGCAGCCATTATTACGATTGTAAGCGCAGTAGTCTCAGGCAACGCAGCTAGCATCGCTACATCCGGGTTCCTTATTTTCACTGCCGTGATGCTTCATAACGGATTTGGACTGCTGTTTGGTTACTTGACAGCAAAAGTGCTTGGACTTGATGAAGTCAATAGAAGAGCGATTTCGATTGAAGTGGGCATGCAGAACTCCGGGTTAGGCGTTGCGCTTGCTACGGCACATTTCGGCCCGCTGGCAGCACTTCCAAGTGTCCTGGCTGCTGCATGGCACAACATATCAGGACCAATTCTTGCGACTTACTGGTCAAAAAAACATGCTGGCGTCAGTATAGAGGAAGGGACAATCCAGCCAGTAGAGAACAAGCTTTAATAATATTGAAATGAAAAAGATCCTATGCTCCCAGCAGGGATTTTTTTGCTGTTGCCATATTTTCCAGGCGGGGAAGTGGAGGGGCAAATAACCATGCTGCTTGAATTCTTGAATTCATCTAGGAAAAAGAGAGTCATTCTGTTAATGCTCTCCTACAGCAAGCATGAAGTAGCAATAGCTTTAACAGGCAGAAACAAATATCAAGAAAGAAAAAAATGATAAAGTTCTAGAACAAAATCATGAATTAATTGATATAATTAGCGATTTTTTCATTGAAGGTTCCAAGTGACAAAATCATTCAAAAAGACATTAAGATATTGAGTTGAAGGAGGGGGAGGGTTCTAATTTCCCTATTACTCGAACTACAAATCGTTCTGATTTTCTAAATGAACTTGCTCCCATATTAAACCCACTGTTTCTTTGCGGCTCATTCTTGAAGTTTCAAGTCAAATAAACATTAATTCATCATATTTTAAGCACAAATTGCGACGTTGTAGTGTACCGTGTATTTGTCGAGTCCCATTGCGATTGGAACAACAAGTGGATCTCTGAATATGAATCACCCTGGAGTTTGGAAGGTACTTTTTGGTGAATATAAGAGATTTTGCTGAGTTTACATTGGACTATTTTTCATCAATTACTTTAACCGATATTGAGTAATCTGTTTTAAATGGAAAACCAACCATAAATAATGAAATGGTAAAAGAATGGTTAGAAGAAAACAGAGATTTTTTTTTGATGATACTTTTCATATGGTACTAAAACAATTTGTTGATGATTTAGGTGCTATGCCAATTTGGTTTTGGGATAAAAAATTTCAAGAGGATGTGTCAGAGGGATTCAAAAGATATTTTGAGGAAAATTCATATTTTCTCGATTTTTTTACAAATGCTTATTTGGCGAGTTTAGAAGAAGATGGGCTTCGATAACTTAATAATGCTTTAACGTTACAACAGAAATATGCTTATTCAGCTAACGGGTGTATAACTTCAATAAGAAGAAATGCTTTTTTACTACACCAGCTAATAGAGGTTATTTTTTTATTGTATTAAAGGGTGCGAATATTGATAATTAGGAGTAATTAGCAATTCCAAAACAGCTGATACTGTTAAAAACCAACATAAATGAAAATGTTCAAATGATGAAGATACACTATCTGATGATAAAAAAAGGGATTTTAAAATAAATCTAAATCACATATGAATTATATGATTTATGAAGATAAGTTTCTATAAACTCAGCCAATCCATCATTTTCGTGGTGTCCTGTAACAAAGTCAGCAGCTGCTTTAACCTCTTCGCTAGCGTTCCCCATTGCCACGCCAGTACCGACATGACGAAGCATCTCTATATCATTGGGTCCGTCTCCAATGGCTACGACTTCGCTTGGACTAATTCGAAATTCGTGAAGTAAGTTTTTTATAGCAGACCATTTGGAAACATTAGGAGCAACCATTTCAAACCCGTCATTCCAATTGATGACCTCTGCTTCGTTTTTAAACAAAGCGGATAATTCAGGTCTTGGTGCACCTGTTCGAACACTATATTTAAGAACATCTTGATAATTTGCCTGTCTTAAATCTCCAATGTAACGTGGCGGAATTTGCCCAACTTTTGTCCAATAATCGATTTCTTCATTTGTTTCCTTACAATAAAGCCCATTTACTGTATGGATAATAACATTACAAGAATTTTCAGCGGTCAGCTGGTGGAATCGTTCTTCGTTCAGTCGGACGGTTTTCATTTGCATAGCTCTTCCTGTCTCTGCATCGTGAATAGCGGCACCATTCAAACAGATCATTGGAGTTTGTAATCCAATTTCTTTATGGTAGGGAGCGGTTACTTCATAGTGTCGACCAGTAGCTAGAAAAACCTTGACTCCCTGATTAATGAGCCTATAAATGGCTTCCATATTTCGACGGGAAATGTTATTTGAGGCCTTTAGTAGTGTACCATCCATATCAATAAATATTGCACGCACATCCATATATACTGCCTCCTCATCGTTGGTAAACCAATCATATCATCTGACTATTAAAGTCTTGTAAACTCAGTGTACAGATTTAATAAAGTTTATTGGGAAGTAAGGGACGGCTCTATGCAAGATAAAAATATTATTCCATTAAGGGGTGCTATTGTTGAATAAAACTTAGATTTTTATACGAATTTATTGTTATATTTTTTAGTGTAGTGAAGTATCTTACATATTAAATTAAACGACATATATAGCATTAGGAGTCAAAGATGGTAAAGCAGATATTATGAGCGAGCCAAAGAGTGTAAATAATAATTGTATGATTAGCTAACAAGAAGAGCCATAACACCAAATTCCAAAAGTGAAACCAAACTTATTATTTTGTTCAAAGTCTATATGTGTATACATACTGGTCGTAGCAAGACTTTCATGGCCTAATAATTCCTGTTTAGGTTCTTAAATCCACTTTATCTTTGTTTTCTTGTAATAGTAAGGTAGCAAACGTATGCCTTAAATGATGAAGAGAAAATCGGTGAGCGGGTAAGCCAGCCCGTTCTAGAATCTCCATAAATATTTTGTGCAATCCACGAGGATTTAAAGGCTTATTTTTTCGATTATAAAAGTTCGGTTCACTGTAATGTTTTTGCTGCTCCAAAAGGGTTTCTTGATAATCTTGAAATATCGGTAAGACAATGGGATGAAGGGGGAGGAGGCGTTGTTTTGTTCCTTTTCCTAGAACTAAAATAGTTTTTTTTTATAAATTAAAATTCTCCCATGTTAAATAAAAAAAATATTTGCGTCTCATTACAGTTTTTTCGAGTAGTTTAAA
>NZ_JBHVQU010000289.1:0-4182 GCF_042886655.1 Peribacillus sp. NPDC058002
TCAACAAAATGGACTGGCATTTATATTCCTGAGATCTTAAAAATAAACTAAAATCTCCTTATTAACCTTGACTTTGTTATAATTATTTCATATTATATTTTATAATGAAATGATTATTTTAATAATTAGAAAATTCACTATGGGTACTACAGGAAGTGAGTGAGAAGCCGGGAATGATGGTTGTGGAAGCAATTTCAAAATGTATAGCTTACTATCTTTTATCTTCTTATGGTCGGGCTGGACCTGGTTGCTTAATCAAGGTCTGAAAATACCCACATTTAATAGAAGTTTTGATTAAATTAAAAAAATCGCTTCTATTATTTATAAAATACTTCGCATGAAAAAAATCTATATTAAGGGGAAATTCATTATGATACTACAAAATAAGGATTTATTATCAGAAAAAACGAAAAAATCTGCTGATTTATTTGAAAAAGCTTGTGACGTGATTCCGGGCGGTGTCACAGCACATATTAAATATTTTCCTCCACATCCTATAATGATGGAAAAAGGAAAAGGCAGTAAGTTATATGATGTAGATGGCAATGAATATATCGATTATTTATTATGTTATGGAGCACTTATATTAGGGCATGGTCATCAACAAGTATTTGATGCTGTGACAAAACAAATGTTAGAGTCTGGAACGACCATATTCGGTACGCCTCACAAGATGGAAACAACAATGGCGGAAAAATTAGTAGGGTTATATCCCGGTATTGAAATGGTTCGTTATACGAATTCAGGCTTGGAAGCGACACTTCTTGCAATTCGTACCGCGGTGGCTTATACCGGAAAACCGAAATTGGCAAAGTTTGAAGGACATTATCATGGAGGATACGATCAAGTATTAGTGAGTGTTAACCCTGATATGGATCAAGCAGGTAACGCAACAGCTCCTAAAGCGGTAGGAGAATCAAGAGGAATACCAGATTACTATATTGAAAATACCGTCATTCTTCCATTCAATGATTTAGAATCTACCGAGAAGATTTTACGTGCCCATGCACATGAATTAGCAGGTGTCATTTTAGAGCCAATTCAAGGAGGGTTCATACCTGCTGAACAAGAATTCATGGAAGGACTTCGCAGAATAACAGAAGAACTCAATATAGTGCTTATTTTCGATGAAGTAAAAACAGGATTCAGGATATCGATTGGGGGGGCTCAAAAAGTATATGGCATTAAACCGGATATCACTACATTAGGAAAGGTTCTGGGCGGCGGATTCCCAGTAGGGGCCATTGGAGGTAAAAAAGAAATAATGATGATTACCTCTGCTAGTGGCGGACGAGATATTTTAACAGCTGGAGCAGATAATGAAGATAAACAAAATCCGTTATATCATAGTGGAACATACAATGGCCATCCAACCATTTTGGCTGCCGGTTTAGCAACCATTGGCTTATTGGAACAAGAAGGAACAATGGAAGATTTGTTTGCTAAGACGCAATCTTTACGTAAGGAACTTGAGAATGTGTATAAAAAACATGGCTTATACATGCAAACAGTCGGTATGGGCAGTATCTTTAACATTATCTTAGCCGAAGGCCCGATTAAAAATTATCGTGATATGAGCAGGGCAAATACGAAGTTAAGAAAAGAGATTGACTATGAGTTATTAAAATTAGGTATTTATACAAAGCCGCTAAATCGTTATTCGATGTCTGTTGTACACACGGAGGAAGATATTCTTCGAACTGTGGAAGCGCATGACAAAGCCATTGGACGGATCCTGAAATAATTCAGCTTAACTGAGTGTCAGATGAGAAAGCAAAAGGCCCGATCAAAGCGATTTTAATTGATTAGGCCTTTTTTAATTCCACCATGGCACTTCCAATTAACTTGACAAAAAAGGATGAAAAAACCTATTGTTAAATTATAATCCTTCACAAAAAGGAAATAGCTACTCCTACAATACATAAATATAAATAAAGGGGCGCTCTTTTTAATGTCAAACGTCTATCAAAACATCGCTGGGCAAATAGGGGAAATGAGCAAGTCCCATGTGAAAATAGCTACATATATATTAGAGAATCAAACGACCGTTCCTTTTTTTACAGTTGGAAAATTAGCGAAAATGGCAGGGGTCAGTGATGCCACCGTTGTGCGGTTTGCAACCTCGCTTGGCTATTCAGGCTATCCAGAGATGCAGCAGTATATGCAGAATTCCGTTAAGCAGCAGCTGACAACGACAGAGCGATTAAAGATGTCCCAAAAGGTATACAATAAAGAGTCTTCAGGGGTATACGAAGTTTTCCAGGATGACATCGCAAACATAAAATCCACTATGGAGAAATTGGATGAAGATGCATTCCATGAAGCAGTGAAATGCTTATTACAAGCGAGAAGGGTTTATGTTATCGCAAACCGCAGTGCCACATCACTAGGCGTGTTTTTGGAATATTATCTTCAAATTGTCCTCAATAATGTGGAACTTCTGCAGTCATTGGAGAATTCATCGGAAAAGTTATATAATTTAAGTGAAAAAGATGTAGTGATTGGTGTCAGTTTTGCACGATATACGAAAAGCACAATTCAAATGTTTTCTTTTGCAAAGGAAAAAAATGCGACAACAATAGCCATTACTGATAATCTTCTCTCACCGCTTATTCCTCATGCGGACATTCCGTTGACAGCATCCAGTCAGATGCCTAGCTTGATTGACTCTTTCGTTGCACCATTAAGCTTGATTAATGCTTTGATCATGTTTGTCGGAAAAGAGAAGCAGGAAGATATACACGAGCGATTAGAAGTTTTGGAAGACATCTGGAGTCATTTTGATGTTTTTCAAAGAAAGAAAATGGAATAAAAAGAAGCCTTACTTTCCCGATGTGGAAGAGTAAGGCTTTTTAATTTATCACATAATGATATTCCGCCATAGCTTATTTCAATGGAGGCAAATTACTGGTTAGTTTACTTTTCTCCTCTGCGCTACTGATTTTCTTTTTTCCAAAAAAATGAGTCAACACAATGATTACCCCGGTTAGTAATAGTGTTGAATATAGTTGGCTTCTTGTAGATTCGATAAAAGCCATGGAGATTAAAATGATGGAAATCCCCAGGATCGTCGCATATGTCAAATATGGGAACAACCACATCTTCACTTTCAGGGCATCGGGATTCTCTCTTTCCAATCTATTTCTCATCCTCAACTGAGAAATGGAAATAACCAAATAAACTAGTAAGATAATCGCTCCCGATGAATTAACGAGAAACAGAAAAACTAATTCAGGAGAAACATAACTCATCACTACAGCAATATAAGAAAATATGGTAGCTGCAAAAACAGCTCTGGCAGGTACGCCATTTTTATTCAACTTACTAAAATATTGTGGGGCATCCCCTTTTTTTGCTAAAGAGAAAAGCATTCGGGATGTTGTATATAATCCAGCATTTAGGCATGATAAAACAGCAGTTAGTACGATGAAATTCATGAGGTGAGCTGCAAAAGGAATGCCTAGGTTTTCTAAAACGGCAACAAATGGACTTTGTAATACATTAGCAGAATTCCAAGGAAGTAATGTCACAACTACGGCTATTGAGCCTACATAAAAGATCAAGACACGCCAAATTGTACTATTAATGGCTTTAGAGACAGACTTAACAGGATCCTTTGATTCAGCTGCTGCAATGGTCGCTACTTCTGTACCGGCAAATGAGAAAAATACAGTGATGACTCCCACGAAGACGGAACTTACACCATTAGGGAAAAATCCCCCGTTTTGTACAAGGTTAGATATTCCAACCGTCGATTCTCCTGAAAATCCAAATATATAAGATACGCCTAAAATCAAAAAGGCGATGATGCTCGCTACTTTAATCATGGCAAACCAATATTCAAATTCTCCAAAGGATTTCACTGAATAGATATTTGTTAAAGTCAAAGCAATTGTCAAGGCCAAAGCAAGAAACCATAAAGGAATACCTGGGTACCACATATTGATGATGGCTGCACCTGCAATGGCTTCAATGGCAATAACGACAACCCATTGGAACCAATAAAGCCACCCAACTGTTGTACCTGCCCAAGGGCCGATTGCGTCCCGGGCATATTCTGAGAATGAACCACTTGATGGATTGGAAGTGGCCATTTCGCCAAGGCTCTTCATAATCAAGAACACTAAAACACCGGCAATTACATAGGAAACCAAGATGCCAGGCCCGACCTTATGTATGGCC